>NZ_JAABNK010000004.1:0-230907 GCF_009915965.1 Proteus sp. G2300 | reverse complement strand
TTCTTCATCAGACAATCTGTGTGAGCACTGCACATAACACGTATCTCTTAGGTAAGGAGGTGATCCAACCGCAGGTTCCCCTACGGTTACCTTGTTACGACTTCACCCCAGTCATGAATCACAAAGTGGTAAGCGCCCTCCCGAAGGTTAAGCTACCTACTTCTTTTGCAACCCACTCCCATGGTGTGACGGGCGGTGTGTACAAGGCCCGGGAACGTATTCACCGTAGCATTCTGATCTACGATTACTAGCGATTCCGACTTCATGGAGTCGAGTTGCAGACTCCAATCCGGACTACGACAGACTTTATGAGTTCCGCTTGCTCTCGCGAGGTCGCTTCTCTTTGTATCTGCCATTGTAGCACGTGTGTAGCCCTACTCGTAAGGGCCATGATGACTTGACGTCATCCCCACCTTCCTCCGGTTTATCACCGGCAGTCTCCTTTGAGTTCCCGCCATTACGCGCTGGCAACAAAGGATAAGGGTTGCGCTCGTTGCGGGACTTAACCCAACATTTCACAACACGAGCTGACGACAGCCATGCAGCACCTGTCTCAGCGTTCCCGAAGGCACTCCTCTATCTCTAAAGGATTCGCTGGATGTCAAGAGTAGGTAAGGTTCTTCGCGTTGCATCGAATTAAACCACATGCTCCACCGCTTGTGCGGGCCCCCGTCAATTCATTTGAGTTTTAACCTTGCGGCCGTACTCCCCAGGCGGTCGATTTAACGCGTTAGCTCCAGAAGCCACGGTTCAAGACCACAACCTCTAAATCGACATCGTTTACAGCGTGGACTACCAGGGTATCTAATCCTGTTTGCTCCCCACGCTTTCGCACCTGAGCGTCAGTCTTTGTCCAGGGGGCCGCCTTCGCCACCGGTATTCCTCCACATCTCTACGCATTTCACCGCTACACGTGGAATTCTACCCCCCTCTACAAGACTCTAGCCAACCAGTTTCAGATGCAATTCCCAAGTTAAGCTCGGGGCTTTCACATCTGACTTAATTGACCGCCTGCGTGCGCTTTACGCCCAGTAATTCCGATTAACGCTTGCACCCTCCGTATTACCGCGGCTGCTGGCACGGAGTTAGCCGGTGCTTCTTCTGCGGGTAACGTCAATTGATAAAGGTATTAACTTTATCACCTTCCTCCCCGCTGAAAGTACTTTACAACCCTAAGGCCTTCTTCATACACGCGGCATGGCTGCATCAGGCTTGCGCCCATTGTGCAATATTCCCCACTGCTGCCTCCCGTAGGAGTCTGGGCCGTGTCTCAGTCCCAGTGTGGCTGATCATCCTCTCAGACCAGCTAGAGATCGTCGCCTAGGTGAGCCATTACCTCACCTACTAGCTAATCCCATATGGGTTCATCCGATAGCGCAAGGTCCGAAGAGCCCCTGCTTTGGTCCGTAGACGTCATGCGGTATTAGCCACCGTTTCCAGTAGTTATCCCCCTCTATCGGGCAGATCCCCATACATTACTCACCCGTCCGCCGCTCGTCAGCAAGAAAGCAAGCTTTCTCCTGTTACCGCTCGACTTGCATGTGTTAGGCCTGCCGCCAGCGTTCAATCTGAGCCATGATCAAACTCTTCAATTAAAAGTGTTTGATGCTCAAAGAAATCGAAAACTTAGCTATTCATAAATGAATTTACTTTTGTTGTTCACTCTTCAAGACTTGATACATCTAATATTTTAGAAGATATCGTCTCTGCGAGTGCCCACACAGATTGTCTGATAATTTGTTAAAGAGCAGTGCAACATTCGCTGCCGTTTCCGGTCTTCTGCGTTGTTGCGAGGAGGCGTATATTACGTTATTCCTCTGAAGAGTCAAGAGTTTTTTCAAACTTTTTTCTTTTCTCTTCGCTGTCCTTCGTGGCTGTTGTCAGCTCATCGTCGGTCAGTGGATGCGCATTATAGGGAGATCTCGGATTAGCGCAAGTGTTTTTTTAAAATAATTTTTCGTTCGCTTTTTTTTTCAGCAAAACACGGAAAAACGCTCTATTTCTATGCTAATAGCGTAAAATCCGAACAGCTTTCTATAGCTGACTCACGTAAGATAGAAGATAAATTATGGTATAGGTAACCTTTATTATGCAATTTAGCGACCAACGTTCAGCTTCTCAAAAAAACCTTTCTTATATTGTTGCTGAAAAATTAGGTAAACAAATTCTTTCTAGTCATTACGAACCTGAATCTTTGTTACCAGGAGAAATAGAATTAGCAGAATTACTCTCTGTTAGTAGAACCGTTATTCGAGAAGCGATAAAAATGCTTGCGGCAAAAGGAATGCTTTTACCTCGCCCAAGAATAGGCACTCGAGTAACACCAATGCAGAACTGGAACTTATTAGATAATGATCTTCTTAATTGGTGGATAGACAGTGGTGAATTTAATAAAGTCAGCCACTACTTTCATCATGTTCGTTTAGCTATAGAACCTCAAGCTTGTTATTTAGCTGCATTTAATGCAACCGAAAGCCAAAAACAGTCTCTTGCTTTATTCGGCAGAGAAATGCAATTGCTTGATGATAATTTTGATAGGCAACATTGGTTAGATATCGATACTCAATTTCACTATCTTATTTATCAAGCCAGTGGCAATCCATTCTTTGCCTCTTTTGGCTCATTATTTCTTTCTGCTTATAAAAAGTATTTCGATCTTATTGTGGGTAATGAAACTGTTCAGCCAGAAACACATAACCAGATTGTTCAAGCTATTATTGATGGTGATGGCAATAAAGCACGCGATCTCTGTTTAATCTTATTAACGAGTGATTGAATAGTTTTAATACAAAAATTGTAGGTTTTCTGTTTATAATGAAGCGATAATCAAAATATAGAACAGACGGTATATGCTTCATGTTGAAATCCGCCAAAAATATGTCTGGGTTGCCTTGGATAGCTGCAATGGCTTTTTTTATGCAAGCTCTCGATGCAACCATTCTTAATACGGCATTACCTGATATAGCCAAGAGCCTTAATCACTCACCGCTCGCCATGCAATCTGCCATTATTAGCTACACATTAACTGTGGCATTATTAATTCCAGTTAGTGGATGGCTAGCCGACAGATTTGGAACTCGCCAAATTTTTATTATTGCAGTTTCTTTATTTTCTGCAGGTTCTTTATTATGTGCACTTTCTCCTAACCTCTCTTTTCTTGTTATTTCACGAATTATACAAGGAATAGGAGGGGCAATGATGATGCCTGTTGCACGACTTGCTTTATTAAGAGCCTATCCACGTAGTGAATTATTGCCTATTTTAAACTTTGTTACGATGCCAGGGCTTGTTGGTCCAATAATAGGACCTCTCTTAGGCGGGATACTGGTCACTTATGCCTCTTGGCATTGGATATTTATTATTAATATTCCTATTGGCCTATTAGGTATTTTCTATGCCATAAAGCATATGCCTAATTTCACCATGCCAAAACGTAAGTTTGATTTACTTGGTTTTATTTTCTTTGGTTTTGGCTTAGTGATGCTTTCCGTTAGTCTTGATCTTTTTGGTGATAAAAATATCTCTCGCTACATCCCTATAGCCGTTATTTTAGGTGGTTTTTCTTTACTTGGTTTATATATCAATCATGCAAGACGCCACCAGCAACCACTTATTCCATTAAATATATTTAAAACACGGACCTTCTCTGTTGGTATTGCAGGAAATATCGCAACAAGACTAGGGACTGGCTGTATTCCTTTTTTAATGCCGCTTATGTTGCAAGTCGGTTTTGGTTACCCAGCTATTGTTTCCGGTATGATGATGGCGCCAATGGCTCTGGGCTCTATTTTAGCCAAATCATTTGTCACCAAGATCTTAGTGAAATTTAGCTATCGCCGAACGCTCTTTGCTATCACTATTATTATTGGTTTGATGATCGCTCAATTTTCACTTCAATCTCCTGACATGTCTATTTACTATCTTGTTATTCCGCTCTTTTTATTAGGTGTGGTCATGTCGATACAATTTACATCAATGAATACAATTTCATTGGCAGACTTAACAGATAATAATGCAAGTTCAGGAAATAGTGTTTTAGCTGTCACTCAACAATTAGCGATTAGTTTTGGTATTGCCGTTAGCGCATCTATCTTAGGATATTTTGATACTGAAAATGTAGGCTCGACTGTAGATAACTTCCACTATACTTTTATTACCGTAGGCATTATTACGTTACTATCCTCCTTCGTGTTTTTACTCCTTGATAAACATGATGGCGATAACCTCACAAATAAAAAGAAAAAAAGCTAATTACTTTTATTCAGACTAAAATAGAAAAGAGAGCTTAAGCTCTCTTTTTATTTCTGCTTTATAAAGAAGATCACGATAACGATGTAGATAAAAAAGTATCAACTTCATGACGCCAAGGTACAGAAGGCTGAGCACCAGAACGAGTCACAGCAATTGCAGCCGCAGCATGAGCAAATTTAATCGCTGTCATCATAGGCTGTCCTTCTAATAAAGCAGTTATTAAAGCCCCATTAAAGGTATCACCAGCAGCTATGGTATCTACGGCTTTCACTTTAAAAGCTGGAACAATACAACCCCTATTATTTTGTTCACTCACCCAAACACCACGACTGCCTAATGTAATAAGCACTGTTTTAATTCCTTTATTATGTAAAACCTCTGCTGCTTGCTGTGCACTTTCATCATCAACGACTTTAATTCCAGTCAAATATTCAGTCTCGGTTTCATTGGGCGTAATAATATCCACCAATGAAAGTAATTCATCAGGTAGTGCTTGAGCAGGAGCCGGATTTAATATTACCTGCACATTTTCTTGTTTTGCAATTTCAGCTGCTTTTAACACCGAATCAAGAGGTGATTCTAATTGCATTAATAACGCATCGGCTTCTTTTATAATACCGCCATGACGTTGCACATAATGTGTATCTAACCGACCATTAGCACCAGCATGAATACCAATGACATTTTCTCCCTGCTGATTAACAAAAATCAGGGCAACACCGGTTGATTCATCATCAATTAACTCAATACTATGAGTTTTAATGTTGTCAGTAATTAATTGGGCCTTAGCTTTTTGGCCAATATCATCATTTCCCAAACAAGCAAGAAATGAAATATTAGCCCCACAACGCCCAGCAGCGACTGCTTGATTCGCTCCTTTACCGCCGAATACCAGTTGAAATTGATTACCTGAAATGGTTTCACCAGGAAGCGGAAAGTGGGCAACATTAAGAATATGATCAGCATTAACACTACCTAAAATCACAAGTTTCTTCGCTTCCATGATTTTTCCTTACTCTCAATAATAAATTCTAAATGTATAGCATAAATAACATGCAATATTTTAAACCGATCATCTCAGTAACATTAATGGAAAAATGTGATCACCATCGAAACGTTTCGCTAGTAAAACAAAAAAGAACCAAAAATAAGCAGTAGGAAGCTGAATCGATTTTTGTTATAAACAATTTGTGTGCTAATAGAATGTTTGACTATATGTCAGCGATCCTTTTCTGATATTTTCGGGGAATAATGAAAATAAGTACCCACTATTAGGAGTGTTTATGCAACTAGCAGAACGGATTTCACAACTTAGCCAATACCTTGAGACTGGCCTTTATGAGCGACAGTCTGCTATCCGTCTTTGTTTACTTGCCGCACTGAGTGGTGAAAGTGTTTTTTTACTAGGTCCTCCTGGAATTGCTAAAAGCTTAATAGCAAGAAGGATGAAAGAAGCTTTTAAAGAGGCAAAAGCATTTGAATATTTAATGACACGTTTTTCCACACCGGAAGAAATTTTTGGCCCTTTATCTATTCAAGCTTTAAAAGATGAAGGTAAATACCAACGTTTAGTTGATGGCTATTTACCTGATGCTGAAGTAGTCTTTCTTGATGAAATATGGAAAGCGGGGCCTGCTATTCTCAATACGTTATTAACAGCCATAAATGAACGTAAATTTAGAAATGGAGAAACTGAAGTTTGCATCCCCATGCGCTTATTAGTTTCAGCTTCGAATGAATTACCTGATGCAGATAGTAGTCTTGAAGCACTTTATGACCGAATGCTAATCCGAATTTGGCTAACAAAAGTGCAAGATAAGAAAAACTTTCGTGCTTTACTCGTTAATAAAGAAGTTGGTTCTTTTCATATTCCGGCCCATATTCAAATTACCACAGAAGAATTTTCACGCTGGCAATCAGAATTAGAAAAAATCACATTAGATGACCATTTATTCGATTTAATTTATCAACTTCGTGAGTCTTTAGATAAAAGTGATACTGCTCCTTATGTTTCTGATAGACGTTGGAAAAAAGCGGTTCGTCTTTTACAAGCCAGTGCATTCTTTAATGGTCGTAGTACTATTTCTCCATTAGATCTTATTTTATTAAAAGATTGTCTTTGGCACGATCAAGCATCATTTGCATTATTAGATAAACTGTTACACAACCTTTTAACAGAACAAGCTTACCACCAGCTAGAATTGATCAGAAAAACAGAGGGTTTGTGGGCTGAGTGGATGCAATCAACGAGAAGCAAACAAGATCAACAAGCTTTTCGTTTTGAAAAACAAAGTGGAATATTTGGCCGTAATGTTCATTTTAATCTGCCAGAAAAAATGCAGGCAGATAAATATACGCTGTTTTTACACATACCTCTGCATATTCATAGTATTCAAGTTAACTTTATTACATTTGAACACAAAGCATTAGAAAACTTCTTATCCAAAGGAGAAGAATTGTCTGCACGTTTAAATGGTATTGGTTTTCCTCAATCTATTAATGCTCAAATTCGCCCAGATGGCATATTAGAAATTTTAGATGTAAGTCGACGCACAACTTCTCTTTACCAACAACAAGAAACAGCACCTACGCCCCTTATTGAGAATAACAATGAGTGGCAAGATAAAGTAAAAGATCTGACTCAAGAAATTTATGGTGAACAAGAAAAATTTAATCATCACCAACCAAATTTATTTATTGATAATGATTGGCTTATCTCCATCGAGCAAAGTTTTGTTCAGCTAAATGAAAAACTCTCTCAATTAAAAAGCCAAATAAAGTGATGATATTATGCTGACACTTTCGACATTAGATATGCTTTTAGCTATAAATGAAGGACAACTTATAGAAGAAGTTATTATTGCTATATTAGCCTCTCCTCAATTAGCTGTTTTTTTTGAAAAGCACCCAAGATTAAAAAAAGCATTACTTAAAGATATCCATCAATGGAAAAAAAGCTTACAACAAAGAGTTAAGGAAACATTAGTCCCCACAATGGTTGCTGATGAGTTTGCTCTTTATCAACAAACACAATCCTTAGGTAATGCGATATTTAATCAGCAAGTTGAACATATTCTTGCTGAATTAAATAAATTAGACTCCTCTTTTATTGAAGAAGCCTCCCAGCTTATAAAAACAAACAAACCGTTTTCTCCAGCTCAGCAAGCTTTGTTTATCCAACACTGGCGGATAAGTTTAATTTTCCAAGTCACGGCATTACACAAAGCCTTATTTGACCAAGAACAAGAGCAACTCCTCGCAGAACTACAAGAACGTTTAGCATTAAGTGGAAGCTTAAGTAACACCTTCTCAGAAAATGAGCGTGCAGCAGGGCGTTTATGGGATATGAGTAAAGGTGTTTTAACAAAAACCCCTTTTGATGAAAAAATAATTCAGCGCTATAGCGATTTTCTTGATCAACAACCTGAATTACATAAACTCGCAAGTTTGTTAGGCCGAAGCAAAACAGCGAAATCACTCCCTGAAGAGAGTGTTATCTTTGAGCCCATAACAATCGTTGAAAAAGCACCTGATACGACACCAGAGCAAGTTAACGGTATTGGGCTTAGTGACGATATCTTACGCTTACTCCCAGCCGAGCTCGCTTTATTAGGTATTAATGAAATAGAGTATGAGTTTTATCGAAAGCTGGTGGAAAAACAACTTAATACTTACCGATTACAAGGTGATAATTGGCAAGAGCGTACTGTCTTGCGCCCAGTAACTCATCATCATGATGAAGAAAGGCCTAGAGGACCATTTATCGTGTGTATTGATACATCGGGTTCAATGGGAGGTTTTAATGAACAGTGCGCAAAAGCTTTTGGGTTAGCATTGATGAAAATAGCGCTTGCTGACAATCGTTCGTGTCATGTGATGCTATTTTCAACGGAAACGGTACATTACCAGTTATCCTCATCTAACGGTCTACAAGATCTTATCAAATTTTTAAATCAATCATTTAGAGGGGGCACGGATTTAAGTGCCTGTTTGGATGATGTTGCAGAAAAACTAAATAGCCCTGCATGGAAAGATGCTGATGCTGTTGTTATTTCTGACTTTGTCGCCCAAAGGTTACCCGAAAACCTAATCAACAAAATCAAAAAAAGCCAACAGCAACAGCACAATCGCTTCCATGCGGTTACCCTATCCAATTACGGTAAACCCAGCATCATGAAAATATTTGACCATATATGGCGTTTTGATACTGGATTAAAAAGTCGTTTACTTCGACGCTGGCGTCAATAATTACAGCATATCAGCGAAAGCTAAACGGGTATCTTTTTCCCACACACCGCACTGCACTTGTCCAATATGCTCTTTTTGCAGAAGTAGCATTACTAAACGCGATTGACCGATACCACCACCAATAGTTTGTGGCATATCGCCATGCATTAATGCTTTGTGCCAATCAAGCTCTAAGCGCTTAGTATCATCTGTCAGAGTTAACTGGCGCATTAATGTTTCAGGATCAACACGGATACCCATTGATGACAACTCAAACGCATCTTGTAATACAGGGTTCCAGACTAAAATGTCACCGTTTAAACCTTCAAATCCCTCTTCGTTTGGTGTCGTCCAGTCATCATAATCAGGCGCTCTAACATCATGAGATTCGCCACTTGAAAGTTTGCCACCAATACCAATTAAGAAAACGGCACCATATTCTTTTGCTATCGCTTTTTCACGACCTTTAGCATCAAGGTCAGGATAACGGCGCAATAACTCTTCAGTGTGGATAAATTGAATTTGATCTGGTAGGAACGGTACCAGACCAAATTCTTCGCTGACGGCTTTTTCAGTTTCTTTTATTGCCTGATAAATTTTACCCACTGTCTGCTTAAGATAAGGAACAGTACGATCCTTAGCTTCCATCACTTTTTCCCAGTCCCACTGATCAACATACACTGAGTGGATCTGAGTTAAGCGATCTTCGTCTGGTCGCAACGCTTTCATATGTGTATAAAGCCCCTGACCAGAACTAAATCCAAAACGACCTAACGTTTTACGCTTCCATTTAGCTAATGAATGAACGACTTCAAAGGTAGAATCTGGTAAAGATTTGACTTTAACTTGTACCGCCTTCTCATGCCCAGATAAGTTATCTTGAGTTCCATCACCAAGGCGACTTAAGATCGGTCCTTGAACTTCAATCAGTCCTAATTCTTTTTCCAGCAGGCGAGAAAAATATGATTTAACAAAGCTAATTTGCTGTTGAGTCTGAATGAATGATTTTTCCATTTTTATGTCCCTAGTGGTGATGTTGTGTTTCGCTGATATAGATTAAGCAACAAAATGGGTACTAAATTCAATATACTTCATTAAAAATAGCCTTGCTTGTTTTAAATCGTTAAAAATAACGTTATAAAAATGTATTATCGTTAAAAATAGGAGGAGTTTATGGACAATATTTATCAGATCGACAATCTCGATCGTGACATACTTCACGCATTAATGGCGAATGCGAGAACACCTTACGCTGAATTAGCCAAAAAATTCGAAGTAAGCCCGGGCACAATTCATGTTCGTGTAGAAAAAATGAAGCAAGCGGGAATTATTACGGGAACACGTGTCGATATTAGTGCAAAGCAATTAGGTTTTGATGTCTGCTGTTTTATTGGCATCATTTTAAAAAGTGCAAAAGATTACCACACAGCATTAGACAAGTTAGATAAGTTAGATGAAGTAGTAGAGGTGTACTACACAACAGGGCAATACAGTATTTTTATTAAGGTAATGTGTAAAAGTATAGAAGCGCTACAAGATGTACTTATCAACAAAATTCAGACAATTGATGAAATTCAATCAACCGAAACATTGATCTCTCTGCAAAACCCGATAATGAGGACGATCAAGCCATAAGGATAAATTCTTATTTTTTTTTATAACCACATTATCCACAGGTAGATCCCAAGTGATTCACAGCGTACAATAGCGCGTCTTGAACATAAGGAGATCATTAATGAAAAAAGTCACTCTAATTAGTGGCAGTACCATGGGTAGTGCTGAATATGTCGCAGAACATCTTGCAGAGATCTTATCTGAAGAAGGTTTTGAGACTGATGTGCACCATGGCCCTTCACTCAATGATCTTCCAAATCAAGGGATCTGGCTGGTGGTTACCTCCACACATGGTGCAGGCGATATTCCTGACAACCTACAGCCTTTTGCTGATGAGATTTCGGCAAACGCTATTGATCTTAGCAATGTCTCTTTTGGTGCTATCGGTATAGGAAGTAGTGAATACGACACTTTCTGTGGTGCGATCAGAACATTGGATCAAAAATTAATAGAGAAAGGGGCTACTCGCCTTGGTGATCGTCTCGAAATTGATATTCAAAAGTATGACATTCCGGAAGATCCAGCTGAAGAATGGATAGCTTCTTGGAAAAATTTACTTTAATTTGCACAAAAAAACAGCAAACAGATGTGGATAACTCTGCCTAAAAGCAGGGGTTAACCCGTAGTTATCCATTGTATAAGCCTCTATCAAGAAATGACCTGTGCATAAGTCGTCATTTTGATCCCAGCTTATCAGCAGATAGATCACGGATCATTCACAGTATATGATCCTTTACACTTTTATGATCTTTAAATAGAAAATCCACTTATCCACAGAGGATCGCTTCCTTAATAAAAGATCTAATAAAGAGATCTTTAAATAAAAAGATCTTTAAATAATTACCTGCGGATCAGCTCGCTTGTATCTGTCAAAAAGTTGAGTAGAATTCGTTTTCCCAATGCAACACATTCAGCATTCGTAACATTTAAGGTTCACACATGTTTTATCCAGAACACTTTGACGTCATCGTCATTGGTGGTGGTCACGCCGGTACAGAAGCCGCTATGGCAGCAGCTCGTATGGGGCGTCAAACCCTATTACTGACCCACAATATTGATACTTTGGGCCAAATGTCTTGTAACCCAGCTATTGGTGGGATTGGTAAAGGGCATCTGGTAAAAGAGATCGATGCCATGGGTGGATTAATGGCAACCGCTATTGACCATGCTGGTATTCAATTTAGAACCCTTAATGCAAGTAAGGGGCCCGCTGTAAGAGCCACAAGAGCACAAGCAGACCGTGTTCTTTACCGCCAAGCAGTTCGTACAACACTTGAAAATCAACCTAATTTGATGATCTTCCAACAACCAGTAGAAGATCTGATTGTTGAAAATGACCAAGTAACGGGTGCAGTTACCCGTATGGGATTAAAATTCCGTGCTAAATCAGTTGTTTTAACTGTAGGAACTTTCCTTGATGGAAAAATCCACATTGGTTTAGAAAACTACAGTGGTGGACGAGCAGGAGATCCACCTTCAGTATCGCTATCACACCGATTACGCGAATTACCTTTACGTGTCGGTCGATTAAAAACAGGAACACCACCACGTATTGATGCTAGAACCATTGATTTTAGCCAATTGGCTGTTCAATTAGGTGATACACCGATGCCTGTTTTTTCGTTTTTAGGTAATGTGGATCAACATCCGGAGCAAATACCTTGCCATATCACATACACTAACGAAAAAACTCACGACGTTATTCGTAATAACCTCGATCGTAGCCCAATGTATGCTGGAGTCATCGAAGGAATAGGGCCTCGTTATTGCCCATCTATTGAAGATAAAGTGATGCGATTTGCTGATCGTAATTCGCATCAGATCTTTTTAGAGCCAGAAGGTTTAACCAGTAACGAAATTTACCCAAATGGTATTTCAACAAGCTTACCTTTTGATGTTCAAATGCAAATCGTAAATTCTATGAAGGGTATGGAAAATGCGAAGATCATTAGACCGGGTTATGCTATTGAATATGACTTTTTCGATCCCCGAGATCTAAAACAAACTTTAGAAAGCAAATTTATCAATGGGTTATTCTTTGCTGGCCAAATTAATGGCACAACAGGCTATGAAGAAGCGGCTGCTCAAGGGATGTTAGCAGGCCTTAATGCTGCACGTTATGCCTATGATCAAGATGGTTGGTTCCCACGTCGTGATCAAGCTTACATTGGTGTATTGGTTGATGATCTTTGTACTCTTGGTACAAAAGAACCATACCGTATGTTTACGTCTCGTGCGGAATATCGCTTGATGTTACGTGAAGATAATGCTGATTTACGTCTGACAGAAATAGCTCGTGAATTAGGCATGGTTGATGATAACCGTTGGGCACAATTTAGTGAAAAAGTTGAGCTTGTTGAAAAAGAACGTCAGCGTTTAAGAAATATATGGGTTCACCCTCAAGCTGATAACCTTTCTGAAATCAATAAATTACTAAACACACCGTTATCTAAAGAAGCGAATGGTGAAGATTTATTGCGTCGTCCTGAAATGACGTATGACATACTAAAAAATATCACTCGTTTTGCACCGGGTATTGATGATTCAAGACCACAAGCGGCAGAGCAAGTTGAGATCCAAGTAAAATACGAAGGTTATATTAACCGCCAACAAGAAGAGATCGAAAAAAAGCTACGTAATGAAAATGCGGCACTGCCGATAGATCTCGACTACAAGCAAGTGAGTGGGTTATCTAACGAAGTTATTGCCAAACTTAACGATCATAAACCGACATCTATCGGTCAAGCATCAAGGATCTCAGGTGTAACTCCCGCCGCCATCTCTATTTTATTAGTATGGTTAAAAAAACAAGGCTTATTACGCAGGAGCGCATCATGAGTGACTTACTTAATCGGCTAAAAAAGCTGGCTAAGCAAGCCAATATTGAGCTAACAGATATTCAAGCTGAAAAGTTAACGGGTTATGTGATGATGCTTGATAAGTGGAATAAAGCGTATAACCTGACCTCAGTAAGAGATCCACAGCAAATGCTAATCCGCCATATATTGGATAGTATTGTGGTTAGCCAATACCTTGAAGGCGAAAGATTTATTGATGTAGGTACCGGGCCAGGATTACCCGGTATTCCTTTGGCGATAATGCGTCCCGATCATCACTTTGTCTTATTGGATAGCTTAGGTAAGCGCGTTCGCTTTATGAAGCAAGTTCAACATGAATTAGGGCTTCATAACATCGAGCCTATTCAATATCGTGTTGAAGAATACCAACCTGAGAAACCTTTTGATGGTGTTATCAGTCGTGCATTTGCATCTATGAAAGACATGCTTTCTTGGTGTTCTCATTTAGTGGCTGAAGAACAAGGGTATTTTTATGCATTAAAAGGACAAATTCATCAAGAAGAGTTGGATGAACTTGCTGATAGTGGCTTAAAGGCACCTAAGAAAGTGATCAGTTTATCCATTCCTGAATTGAATGAACAAAGACATTTGGTGATTATTTAGTCAACCTTTGTGTGTCTTATTGACCTTTTTTTCATTTTTTGTGCTCTGGCGATAACATTTACAATGTTATCGCCATTTGTTTTATGGGGAATTATAAGAAGCATTGAATTTTACTTTAATAAAACAATAAATTAACATTTTATTATCTTTCGTGTTAATTCGCTTTGTAGCCTGAGTTTTTCTTATTTTATTTCCAAAATAAATTAATAATTCTGTGCATTATAAAAATATTGAATTTATTTAATTGAAAATGAGTCAATTTTTTTTCAATTCGTACTAAATTTTTCATAAAAAGGAAGTTAATTGTTAACTCAGTTGTATATTTTATGAAATAAGTTTTATTTATACTTTTATATTTGTGATATATATCACGCTATTTATTTTATTCGGCTCTATTATTTTTACTCTTTTTGTCCTTAATCATTTTTCATAAATGGAACCTTGGTAAGAAATTTAAATTAATCTTCACTTTTTCGCTACTTATTGATTGAATTCATTGCCACGCCCCGTATAATTTGCTCGTTTTTGTCACTTGACACTTTATAGCAAAGACAGTTTGATACATCATTCAGTAATACCTTTTACGATAGCTAGTCTGGAGAATACAAACGTCATGTCTGTCTCCCTCTACAACGGGAAAGTTGCACTGAAACTGTTATTTTTGCAGTTTATGACTTTTGTTATTCTCAGTGCGGTTTTCTACTTAAAGAGTACAGACTGGAGTTTTTCGGCTTTTTTAGGCGGAATAGCATGTTGGTTACCCAATATTGCTTTTTTATTGTTAATGCGCTTACAAAAAGTCAACGAAGAAGAAGCTCCAGTTCGCATAAACTGGCTTTTTGCTTTCAGTGAAGGGTTGAAGGTTATATTATCAATAGCCTTGCTGATTGTTGCTTTAGGAGTGTTTAAAGCGGCATTTGCACCACTGGTCATGACCTACTTAGCGGTGCTTGTTATGCAGGTCGTTGCACCAGCCGTCATTAACGGTTAGCGTTTTTAACAACAAAAGGGTAATTGGCATCATGTCTGCATCAGGAGAAGCATTAACCACTAGAGACTACATAGGTCACCACCTGAATAACCTTCAGTTGGACCTACGTACTTTCGAGTTGGTCAATCCCCATGCTGAAAATGCGCCATCATTCTGGGTGTTAAATATTGACTCACTTTTCTTTTCAGTATTAATGGGAGCATTATTCCTATGGCTGTTTAGAAAAGTAGCAGTAAGAGCAACCAGTGGCGTACCGGGAAAATTCCAGACTGCAGTAGAAATGATCATCGGTTTCGTTGATAGCAGCGTTCGTGATATGTATCACGGAAAGAGCAAGGTCATTGCACCTTTGGCATTGACTGTGTTCGTTTGGGTGCTGTTAATGAATGCCCTGGATTTATTACCAATCGACTTCATCCCTTATATCGGTGAACACATCTTAGGGTTACCAGCGTTACGCATCGTTCCAACTGCGGACGTGAGTATTACTCTTTCGATGGCAATTGGTGTATTTATCCTGATCCTTTTCTATAGCATTAAGATGAAAGGCATTAAAGGGTTTACTAAAGAGCTGACGTTACAGCCTTTTAATCACCCTATTTTTATTCCTATCAACTTAATCTTGGAAGGGGTAAGCCTGCTATCAAAACCTGTTTCACTCGGTCTTCGACTGTTTGGTAACATGTATGCAGGTGAACTGATCTTTATTCTTATTGCTGGTCTGTTACCGTGGTGGTCACAGTGGTTATTAAGCCTTCCTTGGGCGATATTCCACATATTGATTATTACGTTACAAGCCTTTATTTTCATGGTTCTAACGATTGTTTATCTGTCGATGGCATCTGAAGAACATTAATTATTAACTCTTTGAAGAAATAACTGAAACAAACTGGAGACTGTCATGGAAAACCTGAGTATGGATCTGCTGTACATGGCTGCCGCTATTATGATGGGTTTAGCTGCAATCGGTGCTGCAATCGGTATCGGAATCCTCGGAGGCAAATTTTTAGAAGGTGCTGCTCGTCAGCCTGATCTGATCCCTCTTCTGCGTACACAGTTCTTTATCGTTATGGGTCTGGTTGACGCCATCCCAATGATTGCTGTGGGTCTGGGCCTTTACGTGATGTTTGCTGTTGCCTAATGATGGCAATGAGCAGTAAAAGCATCAAGTTAGTTAATAACCAAGAAAGAGGTATTGTGCTGTGAATTTAAATGCAACAATCCTCGGCCAGGCCATCGCATTTGTCCTGTTTGTTTTGTTCTGTATGAAATTCGTATGGCCACCAATTATGGCGGCCATTGAAAAACGTCAAAAAGAAATTGCTGACGGTTTATCATCTGCAGAACGTGCGAAAAAGGACTTAGATTTAGCGAAAGCCGATGCAGGCGATCAACTAGCAAAAGCAAAAGCAGAAGCGCAAGCAATTATTGAGTCAGCGAATAAACAGCGCACTCAAATGATTGAAGAAGCTAAAGCGGAAGCAGAGCTAGAACGTAGTAAGATCGTAGCGCAAGCTCAATCCGAACTGGATGCAGAGCGTAAACGTGCTCGTGAAGAACTTCGTAAACAAGTCGCAATGCTGGCTATCGCAGGTGCCGAGAAAATTATTGAACGTTCCGTGGATGAAGCTGCTAATAGCGACATCGTTGATAAACTGGTCGCTGAACTGTAAGGAGGGAGGGGCATGTCTGAAATAGCAACTGTAGCTCGCCCCTACGCCAAAGCAGCTTTTGACTTTGCTGTGGAAAACCAGGCTGTCGATAAATGGCAGGTTATGCTGGCGTTCACCGCTGAAGTAGCACGCAATGAGCAGGTAACCGAATTACTTTCTGGTTCTTTAGCATCAGAAAAACTGGCTAACATCTTCGCCGACCTCTGTGGCGATCAATTAGATGAACATGCTCAGAATTTAATTCGTGTTATGGCTGAGAATGGCCGTTTATCAACGTTGCCTGAAGTATTGAGCCAATTTATTCAATTGCGCGCAGTACTCGAGTCAACGGTTGACGTTGAAGTAACATCTGCCATTGAGCTAACTAAACAGCAGCTAGCTAACATTTCTGCAGCGATGGAAAAACGTCTATCACGCAAAGTGAAGCTGAATTGCAAAATTGATAAGTCTGTTATCGCAGGCATGATTATACGCGCCGGTGACCTCGTCATCGATGGCAGTATTCGTGGCCGTTTAGAGCGATTAACTGACGTCTTGCAGTCTTAAGGGGACTGGAGCATATGCAACTGAATTCCACTGAAATCAGCGAACTGATCAAGCAGCGCATTGCTCAGTTCAATGTAGTGAGTGAAGCTCACAATGAAGGTACGATTGTTTCCGTCAGTGACGGTATCATTCGTATCCACGGTTTAGCCGAAGTTATGCAGGGTGAGATGATCGCACTGCCGGGTAACCGTTTCGCTATCGCACTGAACTTAGAGCGCGACTCTGTTGGTGCGGTTGTGATGGGTCCTTATGCTGACTTAGCAGAAGGCATGAAAGTTAAATGTACAGGTCGTATTCTGGAAGTGCCTGTAGGGCGTGGTCTGCTTGGCCGTGTGGTAAACACACTGGGTGAGCCGATTGATGGTAAAGGTGCAGTAGAGCATGATGGTTTCTCACCTGTTGAGATGATTGCTCCTGGTGTTATCGACCGTCAATCCGTTGATCAGCCTGTACAAACAGGTTACAAATCCGTCGATGCCATGATCCCAATCGGTCGTGGTCAGCGTGAATTGATCATCGGTGACCGTCAAACAGGTAAAACTGCTCTGGCTGTCGATGCGATTATCAACCAACGTGATTCTGGCATTAAATGTATTTATGTCGCTATTGGTCAGAAAGCCTCTACTATTTCGAACGTTGTTCGTAAACTAGAAGAACATGGCGCGCTAGAAAATACCATTGTTGTTGTTGCTTCTGCATCAGAATCAGCAGCGTTGCAATACCTCGCGCCTTATTCAGGTTGCGCAATGGGTGAATACTTCCGTGACCGTGGTGAAGATGCTCTGATTATTTATGATGACCTGTCTAAACAGGCTGTCGCATATCGTCAAATTTCACTGTTACTTCGTCGCCCACCAGGACGTGAAGCATATCCAGGTGACGTTTTCTATCTGCACTCCCGTTTACTTGAGCGTGCTGCTCGTGTGAATGCTGAGTACGTAGAAGCTTTCACTAATGGTGAAGTTAAAGGTAAAACCGGCTCTCTGACTGCGTTACCAATTATCGAAACGCAAGCAGGGGACGTTTCTGCATTCGTTCCTACGAACGTAATCTCTATTACCGATGGTCAGATCTTCTTAGAATCTAACCTGTTTAACGCAGGTATCCGTCCAGCTGTTAACCCAGGGATCTCCGTATCTCGTGTAGGTGGTGCAGCTCAGACTAAGATCATGAAGAAACTTTCTGGTGGTATCCGTACTGCACTTGCGCAGTATCGTGAGCTGGCAGCATTCTCACAGTTCGCTTCTGATCTGGATGATGCTACCCGTAAACAATTGAACCACGGTCAGAAAGTGACTGAATTGCTAAAACAGAAACAGTACGAGCCAATGTCTGTCGCACAACAGTCTTTATCACTGTATGCAGCAGAGCGTGGTTATCTGGAAGATGTTGAAATTTCAAAAGTTGTGCCATTTGAAGCGGCTTTATTAGCTTATGCTTCTCGTGAACATGCTGATTTATTGAAAGAAATCAACCAGACTGGTTCTTATAACGAAGAAATCGAAGCGAAGCTGAAAGGCGTGCTAGAAAACTTCAAAGCGACTCAGTCCTGGTAATAACTATTCGGCCTAATAGTTAAACATTAGGCCGTCTGGTTCATGAGGAGAAGCAGAAATGGCCGGCGCAAAAGAGATACGTTCGAAGATCGCCAGTGTGCAAAACACACAGAAGATCACTAAAGCGATGGAGATGGTCGCCGCGTCGAAAATGCGTAAAACGCAGGAACGCATGGCAGCCAGCCGTCCTTATGCAGAAACCATGCGCAGTGTGATTGGTCACCTTGCGTTAGGGAATCTGGAATACAAACATCCATACCTCGAAGAGCGTGAAGTTAAACGTGTCGGGTACCTGGTTGTTTCGACCGACCGTGGTTTGTGTGGTGGTTTGAACATTAACTTGTTCAAAAAACTGCTGGCAGACATGAAAGAGTGGTCTGAAAAAGGTGTACAGGTAGATTTAGCTCTAGTGGGTTCTAAAGCCGCTTCATTCTTCGGCTCTGTGGGCGGAAATGTTGTTGGTCAAGTAACCGGCATGGGCGATGATCCAAAACTGTCAGACCTTATCGGTCCAGTCAATATCATGTTGCAGGCTTATGACGAAGGTCGTTTAGATAAACTGTATGTGGTGGCAAATAAGTTCATCAATACCATGGCTCAAGAGCCTAAAATTCTTCAGGTTTTACCATTACCACCAGGTGATGATGAAGAGCTGAAAGAAAAATCTTGGGATTATCTGTACGAACCTGATCCTAAGGCGTTACTGGATACTTTACTGCGTCGTTATATCGAATCGCAGGTTTACCAGAGCGTCGTAGAGAACTTAGCGAGTGAGCAGGCCGCCCGAATGGTCGCGATGAAAGCCGCTACAGATAACGGTGGTAACCTGATTAAAGAGCTGCAATTGGTGTACAACAAAGCACGCCAAGCAAGCATTACTCAGGAACTTACAGAAATTGTGTCTGGTGCAGCCGCGGTATAACAGCTAGGTTTACGAATTACGTAGAGGATTCAAGATGGCTACTGGAAAGATTGTCCAGGTAATCGGCGCCGTAGTGGACGCCGAATTCCCTCAGGATAGCGTCCCTAAAGTGTATGACGCTCTTGAGGTTATGAATGGTAAAGAAAAACTGGTGCTGGAAGTTCAGCAACAGTTAGGCGGTGGTATCGTTCGTTGTATCGCAATGGGTACATCAGACGGTTTAAGCCGTGGCTTAAAAGTTGAAAACTTAGGCCACCCAATTGAAGTACCAGTAGGTAAAGCAACACTGGGACGTATCATGAACGTTCTGGGTACACCTATTGATATGAAAGGTGATATTGCAACTGAAGAACGTTGGTCTATTCACCGTGAAGCACCAACCTACGAAGAGTTATCAAACTCACAAGAACTGCTTGAAACCGGTATCAAAGTAATGGACTTAATCTGTCCGTTTGCTAAAGGTGGTAAAGTAGGTCTATTCGGTGGTGCGGGTGTTGGTAAAACAGTTAACATGATGGAATTGATCCGTAATATCGCGATCGAGCACTCAGGTTACTCTGTATTTGCTGGTGTTGGTGAGCGTACTCGTGAGGGTAATGACTTCTATCATGAAATGACAGATTCTAACGTTCTTGACAAAGTATCGTTAGTTTATGGTCAGATGAATGAGCCACCAGGAAACCGTCTGCGTGTAGCACTGACGGGTCTGACTATGGCTGAAAAATTCCGTGATGAAGGCCGTGACGTACTGTTATTCGTCGATAACATCTATCGTTATACCTTAGCCGGTACAGAAGTATCAGCACTGTTAGGTCGTATGCCATCAGCGGTAGGTTACCAGCCAACATTGGCTGAAGAGATGGGTGTTCTGCAAGAACGTATCACTTCAACCAAAACAGGTTCAATCACCTCTGTACAGGCTGTATACGTACCTGCGGATGACTTAACTGACCCATCACCAGCAACAACGTTTGCTCACTTAGATGCGACAGTTGTACTGAGCCGTCAAATTGCTTCATTAGGTATCTACCCTGCGGTTGACCCACTGGATTCAACCAGTCGTCAATTAGACCCACTGGTAGTTGGCCAAGAGCACTATGATGTCGCTCGTGGTGTTCAGTCTATCCTGCAACGTTATCAGGAACTGAAAGACATCATCGCTATCTTAGGTATGGATGAACTGTCAGAAGAAGATAAACTGGTTGTTGCGCGTGCGCGTAAGATCCAGCGCTTCCTGTCACAGCCATTCTTCGTTGCTGAAGTATTTACCGGATCACCAGGTAAGTTCGTTTCCCTGAAAGACACTATCCGTGGCTTTAAAGGCATTCTGAACGGTGATTATGACCACCTGCCAGAGCAGGCGTTCTACATGGTTGGTACTATCGAAGAAGCAGTAGAAAAAGCTAAGAAGCTTTAATACGGCTGACGGGAGGTTGATATGGCCGATACATCGTTCCACCTGAAAGTTGTCAGCGCTGAAAAGCAGTTATATGACGGCGAAGTCAAACGAATTCAGGTAACTGGTAGCGAAGGTGAGCTCGGTATTTATCCGCAGCATACCCCGTTATTAACTGCCATAAAACCGGGCATGGTACGTGTCGTAAAAACATCGGGCGAAGAAGAGGTTATCTACCTTTCAGGTGGTATTCTCGAAGTTCAGCCGACGGGCGTCATTGTACTGGCAGATACAGCTATCCGTGGTCGTGATTTGGATGAAGCGAAAGCGTTGGAATCTAAGCGTAAAGCTGAAGAACACATTCAATCCTCTCATGGTGATGTTGATTATGCTCAAGCATCAGCAGAATTAGCCAAAGCGATTGCAAAACTACGTGTAATCGAACTGACTCGACGTTGATGTAAATAGGCAGTCTATGAATAAAAAAGCCAGTTGGTTCTTAGCTAACTGGCTTTTTTGCGTCATGAAATATTTTGTGTGACGAAATATGTAGTATTATTTGGCATAAACAGGTTTACTTGCCATTCTTTACGGGAGTTATCAGGTTAATTATGTCTAATTCAGCTAAAAGCGTTGTTATTCTTGCTGCGGGAAAAGGCACCCGCATGTATTCACAGTTACCTAAAGTTCTTCATAAACTTGCGGGTAAATCCATGGTTCAACATGTGATTGATACTGCTAAGTCATTAGGTGCTCAACAAACACACCTTGTCTATGGACATGGTGGTGAACTAATGAAAGAAAAATTAGGTTCACAACCTGTTAATTGGGTACTACAAGCAGAGCAACTAGGAACGGGTCACGCAATGCAGCAAGCCGCGCCTTTCTTTGCTGATGATGAAGATATCCTGATGCTTTATGGTGATGTTCCTCTTATCACCAAAGAAACATTAGAACGTTTAATTGAAGTCAAACCAGAAGGCGGTATTGGTTTATTAACGGTTATTTTAGATAATCCAACTGGCTATGGTCGTATTGTTCGTGAAAATGGTGAAGTAATTGGCATTATCGAACAAAAAGATGCGTCTGAAGAACAACTCAAAATTAATGAAATCAATACCGGCATTTTAGTCGCAAACGGTGGTGATTTAAAACGTTGGTTAGGTAAGCTCGATAATAACAATGCACAAAAAGAGTATTACATTACTGACATTATCGCGTTAGCGCATAAAGAAGGTCGTAAAATTGAAACGGCTCATCCTCGTCGCCATAGTGAAATGGAAGGGGTGAATAACCGTTTACAACTGGCTGCATTAGAACGGATTTACCAAACAGAACAAGCAGAACGCTTATTACTCGAAGGTGTCATGTTGCTTGATCCTGCGCGTTTTGATTTACGTGGTACGCTAACTCACGGTAAAGACGTCGTGATTGATACTAACGTGATTATTGAAGGCGATGTCACTTTAGGCAATAACGTTGAAATTGGTACAGGGTGTGTTCTAAAAAACTGTGTGATTGGTGATGATTCTATTATCAGCCCATATACGGTGATCGAGGATGCAAATTTAGCACAAGAGTGTACTGTGGGGCCATTTGCACGTCTTCGCCCGGGTAGTGAATTGGCGGATAAAGCTCACGTTGGTAACTTTGTTGAGATGAAAAAAGCAAGTTTAGGTGTTGGCTCTAAAGCCGGTCATCTGACTTACTTAGGTGATACTGAAGTAGGTGCTAATGTTAATATTGGTGCTGGGACTATCACTTGTAACTACGATGGTGCGAATAAATTCAAAACAGTTATTGGTGATGATGTCTTTATTGGTTCCGATACTCAGTTAGTGGCGCCAGTTACTGTTGCTAATGGTGCAACCATTGGTGCAGGAACAACACTCACTAAAAACGTGAATGAAAATGAATTAGTGATCAGTCGAGTTAAGCAAACTCATATCAGTGGATGGAAACGTCCAGTGAAGAAAAAACAATAATTTTAAGAGAAGGGCGTATATTTCATTAGCGCCCTTTTCTTGTACGCTATTATTCTAAAAACAAAAAAATATCCCCGCTTTCTACAATGGCTTGGGGAATAAACCAATCAGGTATAGACATCCAAGTGCGAAAAAACGCACAGTTTTAGGAATAACACAATGTGTGGAATAGTAGGTGCAGTTGCACAACGCGATATCGCTGAAATATTAATTGAAGGCTTACGTCGTTTAGAATACCGCGGTTATGATTCTGCGGGGTTAGCCGTTGTTGATAATGACTGCAAAATGACGCGGTTGCGTGAAGCTGGCAAAGTACAAATGCTGGCTGAAGAAGCAGATAAAACACAAGTCATTGGTGGCACAGGTATTGCTCATACTCGTTGGGCAACACATGGTGAACCTTGTGAAGATAATGCGCATCCTCATGTATCTGGCACGATTGCGGTGGTACATAATGGCATTATCGAAAACTACCAAGAACTGAAAGCAGAATTAATTAAAAAAGGGTATCAGTTTGCTTCACAAACTGATACCGAAGTCATTGCTCATCTAGTGAACTGGGAGCAGCGTCAAGGTGGTACATTACGTGAAGTAGTGCAACGCGTTATACCTCAATTACGCGGTGCTTACGGTACGGTTATTATGGATAGTCGTACACCTGAATTATTAGTCGCTGCTCGCTCTGGTAGTCCGCTGGTGGTTGGCCTTGGTGTGGGAGAAAATTTCCTTGCTTCTGACCAATTGGCTCTATTACCTGTTACTCGTCGTTTTATCTACCTTGAAGAAGGGGATATTGTTGAAATTACCCGTCGCCACGTTCATGTTTTTGATGTAAATGGCAATGAAGTTGATCGTGATACGATTGAATCTAACGTTCAATACGATGCGGGTGATAAAGGTGTTTATCGTCACTACATGCAAAAAGAGATCTACGAACAGCCTCTCGCGATTAAAAATACGCTTGACGGCCGTTTAAAATCAGAAACGATTGATCTGAGTGAGCTAGGCCCTAAAGCTGAAGAGATCTTATCTAAAGTTGAACACATTCAAATTGTAGCTTGTGGAACGTCTTATAATGCAGGTATGGTTTCTCGTTACTGGTTTGAATCTTTAGCTGGAATTCCTTGTGATGTCGAAATCGCATCAGAATATCGCTATCGTAAACCAGCAACTCGCCGTAATAGCTTACTGATCACATTATCTCAATCAGGTGAAACTGCGGATACTTTAGCCGCTTTACGCTTATCCAAAGAATTAGGTTATTTATCCTCTTTAGCGATTTGTAACGTTGCTGGCTCTTCTTTAGTCCGTGAATCTGAATTTGTCTTAATGACTAAAGCAGGTGCTGAAATCGGCGTTGCCTCGACAAAAGCATTCACAACACAATTAACCGTTCTATTAATGCTGGTGGCATATATGGGACGGATTAAAGGTGTTGCGACATTAGAACATGATGTTTCAATAGCATTACACGCATTACCAAGCCGTATTGAAAGCATGTTATCGAAAGATAAAGTGATTGAAGCGTTAGCTGAAGACTTCTCTGAAAAAAGTCATGCTTTATTCTTAGGTCGTGGCGACCAATACCCGATTGCGGTAGAAGGTGCTTTAAAGTTAAAAGAGATCTCTTATATTCATGCTGAAGCGTATGCCGCTGGCGAATTAAAACATGGCCCATTAGCATTAATTGATGCGGATATGCCCGTTATCATTATTGCGCCAAACAATGAGTTATTAGAGAAATTAAAATCTAATATCGAAGAAGTTCGGGCTCGTGGTGGCTTACTGTATGTGTTTGCTGATCAAGATGCTGGCTTTGAAGAAAATGAAACGATGAAGCTGATTTCCTTGCCTCATGTTGAAGAGCTTATTGCGCCAATTTTCTATACTGTACCATTGCAGCTGTTGTCTTATCATGTTGCTTTAATTAAAGGCACGGATGTGGACCAACCTCGTAACCTAGCAAAATCAGTTACGGTTGAATAAAAATTAGCTTTTTATAAAGAATTTATTGTTAATTATACTTAAACCCAGTGAAATTTTAACCGATACACTGGGTTTTTTATTATATTTACAGTACGTTGGATCTATAGTTATAAATAAAATTTATTAAATTAGTAGAGGGATTCTAATTTACAGTTAGCATAAAAATAAAGAAATGAAAAATAAATAATGAGTGATACTTAACTTAGAGAGCAACTGACTAAGTTTAATAAAATTATAAAAATATACTTTTTATAAGAATAATTTGTTTTCCATAAAGAATAAAAAATATTTTATTTTTTTAAATAAATTTATAATAAAATATTTAACTTATTGTTAATTATCGTTATTTTTATTTTACCATTTCATTTTTCCTATATTTAATTATCAAATATATATCAATAATCATTATTGATATTCTTTATTTTATCTATATTGATTTAAATTACGTTAAATTTAAATTCTTTTTTATTTGGTTTTGTTTGTCTAGTTTTTTATTAAAACAATCAAGCAATATTTAGGTTAATTCCCCTATCTCCTCCGATCTCTTATTAAAAACGATCTATTTTTAAAACCAATTTATTGTGAGTTTGATTAATTGTTGTTATGAGTTTAAAAAATAGATGCAATCATATTAAATATATGTAAAGTTTAAGGTTGTTTTATTTATTAACCCATAATGAAAATTACAAATTAACGCTAATAATCGTATTTGGCGTTTTGTTGCAGTTTTATAAGCAAGTTCTTTCAAGAGAAATAAAAGCTCAAAAACAAGCTAAGAAAAACGACAAATTATAATTACAAGAGGTAAGAGAAATGCAAAACACAATTCATTCACAATACAATGAAATGGTTGAATTTTTAAAAGAATTAGTGAACACAGAAAGTGGCTCTTATGATAAAGAGGGCGTTGATGCTGTGGCTAATTTACTTATTCAACGTTATAAACAATTAGGTTTTCTCGTCGAGGTTTTTGAGAATGAAAAGCTGGGTAATAATTATCGCTTAGTTCATAAAGAAGCCAAAAATCCACAAATTTTCATTGCTGCTCATCTTGATACTGTTTTCCCTAAAGGTACAGTCGCTGAGCGCCCATTTAGTATCGACGGTACTCGTGCTTATGGACCTGGTGTTATTGATATGAAAGCCAGTCATGTTCTGACTTATTACGCTATTAATGCACTAATACAATCAGGTAATAACGCTTATAAAAATGTTGAAATATTCTTAAATTGTGATGAAGAGATTGGTTCAAAAACGTCACGTGGTTTGATTGAACAGTATGCAAATAATAAATCTTATGCCTTAGTGATGGAGCCTGCTCGTGCTAATGGGGCAATTGTTAGTGCTCGCCGAGGTGTGGGAACTTACGAACTTTTAATTGAAGGCAAAGCTTCTCACTCTGGTATTGCACCAGAAGCGGGAATTAGTGCTATTCAAGAGTTATCTTATAAAATTCAAGCATTACATGCACTGTCTCGCCATGATGAAGGGCTTTCTATTAATGTTGGTTTGATCTCTGGTGGCACATCAGTTAATACGGTAGCACCTAATGCTCGTGCTGAAATTGATGTGCGTATTTCAACCGATGAGCAAGGTGTTGAAATAGATAAATTAGTCAGAGAAGTATGCAGTAAGCCTGTTTTAGAAGGCGTTAAACTCACGCTTAATGGCGGTATTAATCGTCCTCCAATGGTAAAAACACCAGAAAGTGCAACTTTAATTGACATTATAAAAGAAGAAGCGCGTTTACTCAGTCTTGATATTGAAGATATTTCGACAGGAGGAGGCTCTGATGCTTCATTTACTGCGGGTGTGGGTACACCAAGTGTTGATGGGTTAGGGCCTATTGGCGGATATCAGCACAGTGATAAAGAATATATTGATTTACCTTCATTAACCGAAAGAACGGCGTTATTTGCCAATATCTTAAAGCGTCTGTCTCAATAAGGTGAATGTATGGATAAGAATAAAAAAATAAAATGGGCTATGCCTGATGCCTTTATTATTATTTTTGGCATTGTAATCTTAGCCGCAATAGCAACTTATTTAATTCCTGCAGGAACCTATGAACGCGAAACAGTAAATGGGCTAAATCGTGTTGTACCAGGTAGTTTTGGTTATGTTGATCAAAATCCAGCTTCGTTAATGGATGTGTTTTACGCTATTCCTGTTGGATTAAAGCAGTCAGCAAGTATTATTTTCCTGATATTTATGATTGGTGGTGCAATTGCTATTTATGACAGAACGCGTGCTATTGATTCAGGGATCAATGCGTTAATTGTCAAAACAAAGGGTAATTACCAAGCGCTGATTATTACGGTTGCATTTATCTTTGGTATGCTTTCATCATTGGGATTGGCGGCAAATGCTGTTATAGCCTTTATTCCAATAGGAATAGCCCTTTCACGTTCGATGAAATTAGATGCCATAACGGGTGTTGCTGTTGTTTACCTTGGATATTATGCAGGGAATGCTGTTGGTGTTTTGGATCCAACTATTTTAGGTACAGCACAAACCTTAGCTGAAGTGCCTTTATTTTCAGGCGTGATTTTTAGAATTGTATTATTCTCAGTTCTGATTGTGGTCACTATTGCTTATATTGTTTGGTATGCAAGACGTATCGCGAATAATCCAACTAAAAGTTATATGTATGGGTTAGCTACAGATGATCCTGATTATGATGATCACAAAGATCAAACCGTGGACGGTACTTTCTCTTTAATGCAGAAATTGAGTCTTGTGGTCTTTATTGCATTTATTGGGCTATTTTTATACGGTGCTTTTGAATATAAATGGGGTATTGAACACTTATCTGCCATCTTTATTATGATGAGTGTTGTGGTTGCTGTGATGTTTAAAATCGGGCCAAACGACTATATTAAAACCTTTATGAAAGGTGCCCAGTCTTTAGTTTATGGGGCATTAGTTGTTGGAATTGCAAGAGCGGTTATTGTTATTTTGGATGAAGGGCGTGTGCTAGACTCTATTGTTCAAGCTACACTCGTTCCATTACAGCAAACCTCCCATTTTTGGGGCGCTCAGTTACTTTATTTCTTTAATTTATTATTCAATTTATTAGTGACATCGGGTACAGGGCAAGCATCTATTGTGATGCCTATAATGGTACCTATTTTAGATATCTTAGATTTAACTCGCCAAACGGGTGTCTTAATTCTTAAATTAGGTGATGGATTTACTAACATTATTACACCAACATCAGGTGTATTAATGGCAGTATTAGCTGTCGGTAAAGTACCTTGGACTCGTTGGGTTAAATTTGTTTTCCCTATTTTAATGATTTGGATAGTGATTGGTATGGCGGCAATTGGTATTGCAACGACTATAAGTTATGGTCCTGTTTGATTGTATAAGGTAAGAAAAATAGCCGCATATTTTAAGCGGCTATTTTTTTATCATGATCCATTTATTTGATGCTGAAAACCTAAAATAAGATGCTCTAATCCAAAGTCAAAACGATAGGTAAAATCATCAGCAAACAGAACCTCTCTCGCTTGCCAAGTTTGAGGAAATTTATCTTGAACTAATTGTTCAAAAGCTTCTCTTTTATTGGCTAGTTCTTCTTTCTCAATCAGCATGACAGATTGCTGTTCTATACAGCAGCCTAAAATAAAATAGAGCAAGGTCATTGTTATTTTACTTGCGAGTTGAGCTGAAGTGCCGGACTGCATAATGGCGCTAATAAATGTATTGTTTATACGTAATACATTTTCAGATATCACATAAGTACCAGCAAATACTCTCGCCCCATCTCTGTGGCGTAAAAATGCATTTCTTAAATCATAAGATAGACGCTTAATATCTTCTTTCCAATTATTTTTAAATTCAAAATTTATTGCAACCTCACTGACTATTCTATCTGCCATCCCTTCAATTAAGGTTTGTTTATTATCGAAATGCCAATAGAGAGAGGCCGCTTTAATCTGCAACGCATCCGCGAGTTTACGCATTGTTAGGCCTTCAATACCTTCTGTCTCTAGCAATGAAAGAGCGGTATCTAATACTTTCAGCCGATCAATTTTAGGTGTTTTCATAAATAATTCTCATTACCCCTTTTCTATCTAACAATGTTAGTTTACCATATTTGAAAAACCTAACAATGTTAGATTGCTATTTAAGAGAGCAAAAGATCGGGGTTTGGAGTTAACAATGGAAAATATGCCATCAAATAAAGAGAAAATAACAAAGTTTATAATGACTTATACTCCTTGGGTTGCTGTCATTTGTGTGATTACATTTATTGGAATAGCCATAATAGATTGGGATAAATGGTGGAGCGATGCGCGTTATCAAACGACAGATAATGCTTACATTAAAACGGATACCACAATATTAAAATCTCGGATGACAGGTTTTATTTTAGATGTAAAAAAAGAAAATTATCAATATGTTAAGAAAGGTGAAGTTATTGCTACTATTAATAATAATGAGCAAATTCTCAATAAAGAAGCGGCTATTTCTGAGTTGAAAAAAGCACAATTACAACTTGATAATTTAAAAGAAGAGATAAAAGCTGCTGAACTTAATATTGGAATATTACGTAATCGCTATGAAGCTACGATAATTGATGTGGAACAGGCTAAGCGCAATCCTTTATTACGAAAAGATTTGATTCAAAGTGGTGCAATAACAAAACAAAACTACCTTGATGCACAGTCTGATTTGCAACGTTTAATTAAATTACAAAGTGCTGCTAAAAATGAATGGGAGCAAGCTAAGCAGTCATTAGTGTTACTGAAAGCGCAAGAACAGATCCGTTTAACAGAAAAAAATATTGCACAAACCAGATATCAACAAACAGAGACTGAACTCACCTATACCACTATCGAAGCCCCTTTTGATGCTCAATTAAATAAAATAAAAGTAAATATTGGTAGTCTAGTAACCTCTGGCACAGAGGTTGTTACGCTAACACCATTAAATCATATTTATATTATTGCTAATTTAAAAGAAACTCAGATAAAAAAAGTTATTCCAGAACAACGCGTTTTAATCAAAATAGATGCTTTTCCTTATGAAGAGTTTCAAGGGAAAGTTCGTTATATTGGCGCACAAAGTAGTGGTGAATCAGCACTTATTCCAGCGGATAATGCCAGTGGTAATTTTACTAAAGTGGTACAACGTATTCCTGTTTACATCACTTTTGATAGTAATAATAAATTATTAGCTAAATTACGTGCTGGTATGTCTGTCGAGGTAAAAATAGACACAGAAAGTTTATCTATAGAGGGTGATCATGAGGCTTAATTTCTTATTTAGCGCACAAGAAAATAGGCCAATCTTTATTGTGCTTTCTGTTTTTTCAGGTGCTATTTTATCAACACTTTTTATTCGTATGTTTTCTATTTCTTTAGCTGATTTACGCGGTATTTTTGCTCTAGATATAGTGCAAGGCTCTTGGTTAAACGTAGCAATTAATTCTGCTCAGTTAATCAGTATGACATTAGTACCTTGGTTTATGGTGATTTATGGTGCTGAGAAAATATTAATTAGCTCAAGCTTGTTACTTTTTTTCTGTTGTATTTTTGTCTCTAGTAGTGGTGATTTTATTGGACTCCCTTTTTTATTAATACTACATTTTTTGATTGGTTTTTGTTTGGGAGTCTATTTGCCAATGACAATATCTTTGGCATTAAGAAGTTTAAATCCTAATGTTTGGCTAATCGTTATGGCGGCTTATAGCCTACGAGTTTCAGTCGGAATGGATGCAGGAGTAGGAATATCTGGTTCAATATTCGAAATCTTAAATTGGCGCTGGCTCTATTGGGTTTCAATGTTATTTTCGTTAGCTATTATGTTTTTTGCTTGGCGAGGTATGCCTATATCCTCTATCAATAAAGAACTATTAGCACAAAGTGATTGGGGAGGTATGACATTAAAATGCTTAGGTTTAATTTTATTGTATATTGGTATTGTGCAAGGTGAATTACTAGGATGGTGGGATTCAGGGCTGATTATTTCTTGTTTACTAACTAGTTGTATCTTAATACTCACTTTTATTATTAGAGCGTCAGTTTATAGCAAAAGCTTTGGATATTTAAATTGGTTCAAAAATTATAATTTAAGGCTCTGCTTTATTATTGCTTGTTTATATGGTTTTTTAATGTTGCCTAACTCTTTGTTTATACCATCCTTTTTAAGTATTGTGGCAGGTTTAAAAGCTCAGCAAATAGGTGATGTGAGTAATATAGCTTTTATTATTTATCTTCTTTTCAGCCCTTTTGCCATAATGATTGCTCGTCGATTAGAGCCTCGATTAGTGATGATAATAGGGATAACGATTATTGGAATTGCTTGCTTAATCGGACATCAAATGACTTATCAGTGGCGAGCAGATGATTTCTTTGTGCTAATGATGTTACAGGCTATTGGGGAGTGTATTTTATTAATTGGGTTGATTGCATCATTTGTCACAAACATTAAGCCTAGTGAAGCATTACATCTTGGTGCATATATTTCGATTGCTAGAGTATTAATGCCTGCATTAGCTGGGGCTTTAATGAATACCTATTTACGAATATCTTATGATACGCATCACAACTCATTGAGGGGTTATATTCAAACGGGAGAGCAGAAATTATCTAGTGATTTATTAGAAAATGTTCAATATATAGTGTCATTAATAGCAAGGGGATCTCATGTCGCCTCTTTTATAGATGGATTTCATTTAATAACGTGGTTTGTTATTTTAGGGCTAATTTGTATGATTTTTTTAAAGCCTTCACCTGCTAATCCTATTGTGCCAACATTATTTACTATCCAAAAATAAAGTACTGCCTGTAAAATCGAAAACAGGCAGAGAAAAATAACGCTATCGGAGAGCTATATTGCTATTAAAACGACACGATAGTAAGAACAAAATTAGTTGTAAGACTTAAACAGTGACTGATTACCTGATTTATCAAAAGCAATCACTTGGTAAGGCTCTTTATAATCACCCGCATACATACCTAAACTACCTGCTGGCATACCTGCAACCGCAATACCAGATTTCGATTTATCCACTAAATTGATATTTTTTAAACTATCAACAGGAATGTGCCCAACTAAGTCTTTACCTTGGTAAGTCGCTAAGTGGCAACTAAATAAATTATTTGGTACGCCTGCTTGTTGATATTTTTCCATTAATTGCGTTTCTGAAACAATATTTACCTTAACGTTAAAACCAGCTTCTTTTATGCCATCAGCCCATAAAGCACAGCATCCACAACTGTCCGTTTTATAAACCTCAATAATATTATGATTATTAGATGCATAAGCGGTGCTTGTAAATACTGAAATTGCAATAATCGAAGGTAGTAATAATTTTTTCATTGTCCATTCCTTTCATTAAATTGATGGGTATAACAATAATGTTTCCCCCTACGGGAAGGTCAATGTAATAAAAGTATAAACACGTAGAGTTTTGTAAAAAAATATTTATATAAAACAAAGATATAAATAATACTATGTTTATGTTTTTTAATTTTTTTCGAAAAAAAAAGCACTTAATATAAAAAGAAAAAAGCCAATTTATTCAATAAATTGGCTTTTTTAATAAGAGATGCTAATTTTGTTTAGATACAAATTATTTGATGATAATTATTTAATGATAGTAATTTGTTTTACGTCGATCTCTGTACTTGTCCACTCTTTATCTACTTTACCTTCAATTCTGACGGTATTATCAGGGGTCACTGTTTGCCCGCGCCATCTTTTATTATCAATATCTACATTGATACCACCGGTACTATCTTCAAAAACATACAACTCATCACCAATCTTTTTCGTAATTTTACCGGTTAAGATAACCCAAGTGTCATCCGAAAGATCTTTTGCTTTAGCAACGGTGGTTTCACTAATAGAAGGGCCTTTAAATCCACCTTGTTCTGTTGGTGCTTGAATTGAGCCTTGAAAACCACCTTGTTGTGTCGTATTTGCTTGAGATGCAAAAGCCAACGTACTACCAATTAATAATACCAGTATTTTTTTCATAACAAGCTCGCTTATAGGTTAATAATATAACTAATTATTGTGTTAGATTTTATTTCATTTTCATGTATAAAACCGCATATTAAGGTAAATTTCGGTATTCATATATCAACTGATTGATATTACCTCTTAAATTATAGACTGTTATTTTTCTTTGTATTTTTTATTGATATAAGCATCTATCACTAAATACTTCTTTTCTCTAAGTTAAATCCACTAGTTATTTCCCCTTAGTATCAACGTGGGCAGTTATTCAAAAATATACCCATCGGGATCATTGTTTTTAAATGTATTACCTCTTATTATCCAGCGCCTTCAAATTTTTTTTAATTTTCCCCTATTATTTTTAGAGGTTTTAGGTTTTATGACTAACGAACGTATTGCCAATCCGGGTCCATTAGGTTTGATGGGTTTTGGTATGACAACGATTTTGTTGAACATACATAATGCCGGTTTTTTCCCTGTTGTCTCTGTCATTATGAGTATGGGAATTTTTTATGGTGGGATCGCACAGGTTATTGCTGGAATTTTTGAGTTTAAAAAAGGCAATACTTTTGGCGCGACCGCATTTACCTCTTATGGCTTCTTTTGGGTCACATTAGTGGGAATTTGGTTATTACCCGTAATGGGGTTGAGTGAACCCACAACTCCTGTCTTTTTAGGTGTCTTTCTAGCATTGTGGGGAATATTTACCTTTTTCATGTTTATTGGCACATTAAAAGCCAATAGAGCACTGCAATTTGTCTTTTTAAGTCTGACAATTTTATTTGCCTTACTGGCGATAGGAAATATCACCAGTAATGCACTGATTTTAAAAATTGCTGGCTTTGAAGGTATTATTTGTGGCGCCAGTGCTTTTTACCTTGCAATGGCTGAAGTATTAAATGAGATGTATGGCAGAACAATATTGCCAATCGGCCACAAATAATTGTTTTATCAAGAAGTGGCTTTTTATTTAGCCACTTCTATTATTTGGCTTTTTCGTCGGACTAATTTTTTTGCGCACCATGCATAAAATAGTCCCGCAACCACACCTGCAATATGTGATTCAGTCGATACACCTAATTGACCAGGAATTAAGCCATAGGCCATTGATCCATAATAGAATAGAACAAAGAGTGCTATCACGATATCGATAATTTTACGACGTGTAAACGCATGAGCAATCAACAAAGACCATAATCCAAAAATCCAGCCACTTGCACCAACATGAATGGCACTTCGTCCAAAAACCCACACTAATAAACCACTTACGATAATAATAAATATGCTTGATAAAACATACTCTCGTAAAGATTGTGTCATGGATAAAAAACTAAGGATAAGAAGAGGGAGTAGATTACTAAACAGATGAGACCAAGAACCATGAATAAAGGGTGCGATGAAGATACCTATTAATCCTTCACCTGTTCTTGGAATAATTCCCCATTGAAGAAGTGAAATTGGTAAGAGAGAGCCAATTAACTGAAGTAGGATTAATGTGATAGTTAATCCACCAAGAAAAGTTAATCTTTTTTTAAACCATATCTTATCCATAACGATCGCCTTAATACCGAGTGACGTAGATAAAACCGTTTTGATAGAAGAGCCTTTAATAAAAGAAGAAAGGCTCTTTTTTGTTTATCAGTCTAATAAATTAAGGCAAGCAGCTCCACGGGCGCCACCTGCATCACCATGACGTGCTTTTTCTATTGCTGGAATTTGTGCATTTCCATAAATACAGTGAGAAAGATATTTAGGTAATTGGTCATACAATGCATTAAATTGTGATAATCCACCACCAATAACAATTAAATGTGGGTCAAGTACAGTAAGAATATTGCTTAGGTAAATTGCCAGTACTTTCATATAACGATCAACATGCTCTTCCGTTTTTTTATCTCCAGCATAATATTGCTCAACAATATCAACGGCTCTTTTGGGGGCATTATTGAAGGCTTTATACATACGTTCAAAGCCTCTGCCTGATAAATAAGTCTCAAAACACGCTTTTTTGCCACAACCACAGATAATTTTTGGCATGGTGTCACCTATGACGTTATCTGCATCCACCGTTAAATTCATATGGCCAATTTCACCAGCAATACCATTTTTACCGGAAAGAACTTTTCCATCAACAACAAAGCCACCCCCGACTCCTGTACCTAAAATAAGGCCAAGTACTGAAGGGTGGTGACGAAATTCAGGATCCCATGCTTCTGATAAGGCAAAACAGTTAGCATCATTTTCAACTTTAACGGGTCTATTGAGTATATGTGCGAGATCATGAACCATTGGTTTGTATTTGGCTGCGGGAACGTTGGTGGTAAATACTGTTCCTTCTTTTGCGTTAACAATGCCTGGCACACCTACGCCGATTTTCCCTTTGCATCCTAATTCTTTATCGGCTTCTAAAGTGAGCTCCTTAAACACATTCAATAATGCCTGATAGTCATTTTTAGGTGTAGGAACACGCTTTTGCCATACTTGAGTAAGATCTTTATCAAAAACGGCAAGCTCAATTTTTGTGCCGCCCATATCAAAACCATAATACATATCAGTCTCTTAATTATTCTGTAAATATTATTTATAGTAACAATAAAGTTGTTGTTACCGGGCCATTTCTATTTCAGTCAATACTTAAGTTATCTCTACTGTTTATATACACTAGGTTAAATAAGAACAGTGATTGGTGACAGTTGAGTTTTTTACCTATTGATGACTGCCTTCAATTAAAACACGACGTACTTTCATTAGAGCAAAGCCTAATAAATTTAATCCATTCCATAAAAGGGGATTACCGATCTCTTTGTCTTGTTCACTTAAACCTACTCCCCATATCTTATCAACGGGGCTTGCTTCCACAAGCACACGATTGCCTGTCGAAATTAAAAAATTACCTAGCGCATTATTTTGAGAAAATTTAGCAATATTAGCTCGAATAACAATAGCCATACGTTGTTGTTCCCAAATTTCTTGGTTAAATCCTTTTACTTCTCGACCAAGTGCTTTAGCTGTACCTGGGTTTGATGTTGTAATTATACGTTCTCGTATTTCTATATCATTAAAAAGCTTTGCTTTCTCTGCCATCATATAGTGTTCAGCACTAACGTAATGAACATCATCTAAGATAAACGGTGCAGGATACCATTGGCTAAAGCAACTTTTTGTGACGTCATCTGTTTTACTTTTGTGCCCCCAAAAATAGATAAATTTTATTTTCTTACCAGTACGAAAATCTTTCTTTAATTGTTCTAAATCCATCTTTTTTCCATTATCGCGAATACGTTCGATTCATCTAATAAAGATAGCATAGAAGTAAAGAAGGATAGAGTGCCTTTTTGTTATTCTGTGAGTAGGTGAAGCGATTCCGCAATTTTGAATTATCGCTGCAAAAAACCATCTTAATTTGATGTTTTTTTGCTAAAAGATAAAAAAAATACAACTTAGATTCATAAGATTACTCTTAAAAAAATGCATCTGAAGAGTACCTTTATTTACGTATTTACCTAAAAAGAAGGTCTTAAAATGATACTCTCTGTTTAGTATAAAGCTATAGTTAATTAAGTATTTTTAATATAAAAAATCACTTTGATTGGTATTTATACTAATTATTAGTATTTATAACTAAGTGGTTGTTTATTTTTATTTTAATTCAATGTGTTATGTTGAATTGTTAGCTTATTTTCATTGTTACATTTATTATTTGAACCAAATCACGATTGTCTGTTTGTTAAGCTAAGTTAACAATATTATTTTAGTAGTAAAATATTACTTAAGTTAATTATTCTGAAATACAGGTTATACTTAGCAGTATTTACTATAAGTAAATAATAAGACTATTCATAGATTGATAATCTATTTTTGTATTTTTTTAGATGTTTTTTTCTAAAACTTAACGAATACTGATGTGTTTTATTTTTTCTTTATAAAATAAAACTATCAGAATATGACAAAAAACAATAAATTCTCTTTTTAAGAGTAAAAAATAAACCTATTTTGATGCTAATCAATATGAATAAATAATTATTTTTATTTTTTTTTATTATTTATTAGTCATTTTTAGAATGGAAATAAGGTGATTTTTTTTAATTGATCTTGAAAGGTTCTTTAATTTTTAGAAGAAATAATATTAATACTTAATTATTTTAGAATTTTATTTTTATAAAATTTATACAAATTGTTATTAGTTGACTTTAGTTATTATCTGGCTTTTAAACCTATTTTTTTAGAGTAAAAAGACACTCTTTTTGATGATAATAATCAATATGAAGTTAAGTAAAAGTACTCATTTTTATAAAGCAAAAATAAGGTGTGGCTAAGTTTTTATATTTTTTTTGATGTTGTATTTTTCATTAAAATAATTATACAATTTAATTTAAATAATCATTACTCCTAATCGAATGATGTTTATTTGTAATTTAATAAATTAATATAAATAAGATTGTTTTACCCTACATAGTTGATGTTCATTAATTGATGTTTTAATGAAAGTTTAAATTTGAGTTTATAAAGATATATTTTTAACTTGTTGTGGATATTATCTCTAAAGTACTCACTTTCTTATTTTAGATGAGCATCAAATTATTGAACAAGGTTTAGAGTATTGTTATTAAAGGGGCCACACTATGTATGATGACATTAGTAATCTAAAAGATAAGTTTCAGGAAGATGCCTTTGCTTTCCAAGAGTTTTCTTCTTCTCCAACACAAGATGTTGATAATAAAGTAGAACCAATAGTTATAAGTAATGAAGATAACAATAAAATGGGTAATTTAAGTAATAAAACGTTTTCAGAAAGTTCATCTTCTTCTATGAAAAACGAACAAAAACAATCTCTTATGGTTTCTTCAAACCCTTCTTATCGCCAGGATGCTTTAGTTGTTAAAGCAAAGAAAGACAATTTAATTAAGAGCAAGAAAAATTTGTTAGCAGATAATAAAATATTTGATAACAAAGAAACGGATAGAGTTTATGCGCATGAAAATATATCACTAAAAGATATATTTTCATTTATTGCCTCTGTCTAATTTAAATAAGTAACACTCTTTGTATAAATAAATAATATTGACTAGTGTCAATCTTTAGCCATTGTTATTTTATTTTTTAAGCTAGGTTTGTTTTTTTTCGATATTTATTTATATCGATGAATAACTATTTTCTTAAGAAAAAATCTATGGCGATGACAAAGGTATGGGTTTATGAATAAAGTATTTAAAACATTAATTACGGCTTTTCTATTGATAACAATGTTTTCACTTATTGTTATGCCAATGAGTGCCGAACAACAATATATATTCGGCATTATCAATATATTGTTGTTATTTGTTGTCGGCTTTAAAAAATCAAAAAAACGATTGTTAACAATGGTTTTTATCTCGTTGTTGATGTCAACACGTTATCTTTACTGGCGTGCAACGAATACCCTTAATTTTAATACAACCATCGAAGCTGTTTTAGGTAGCGGTTTATTTATGGCTGAAATTTATTCTTGGGTTATTTTAGTCTTAGGATATTTTCAAACATCATGGCCATTAAATAGAAAAATAGCGCCTTTACCTAAAGATATTTCTCAATGGCCAACAGTTGATATTTATATACCGACGTATAACGAAAGTTTAGATGTGGTACGTGATACGGTTTTAGCGGCTCAAGCTATTGACTACCCACAAGATAAAATGAAAGTGTATATTTTGGATGATGGTAGTCGTGAAGAATTTAAACAATTCGCAGGTGATGTTGGGGTAACTTATATTGAACGTGAAGTTCATGATCATGCCAAAGCAGGTAACTTAAATCATGCTATGGGATTAACAGATGGTGAACTTATTTGTGTTTTTGATTGTGACCATATTTCAACCCGTATTTTCTTGCAAGCAACAGTTGGTAGCTTTCTTGAAGATCCTAAATTAGCGCTTATTCAAACACCACACTATTTCTATTCTCCAGACCCTTTTGAACGTAATTTAAGTGCAGCAAAAGATGCACCACATGAAGGCGCCCTTTTCTATGGCCCTGTTCAACGTGGTAATGATAACTGGAATGCGACTTTCTTCTGTGGTTCATGCGCTGTAATGCGCCGTAGCGCACTTGAAGAGATCGGTGGTATTGCAGTTGAAACAGTAACAGAAGATGCCCACACCGCGTTGAAATTACAACGCCTAGGTTGGAACTCTGCATTTATTGATATTCCTTTAGCCGCAGGCCTTGCAACAGAACGTTTAGCATTACACGTTAATCAACGTATTCGTTGGGCGAGAGGGATGACACAAATATTCCGTGTTGATAATCCAATGTTAGGTCGTGGTTTAACATTTCCTCAGCGCTTATGTTATCTCAATGCCATGCTCCATTTTCAGTACGGTTTACCTCGCATTATCTTTTTAACTGCCCCATTACTGTTTATGTTATTTAACCTCAATATTATTGCTTCATCTGCCAGCATGATATTCGCCTATGCATTGCCACACTTAATCATGTCGGTTTATGTAAACTCAAAAAATATCGGTAAATATCGTTATTCTTTCTGGGGGGAAATTTATGAAACCGTCATGGCTTTTAGTTTGGTTTTACCTACGCTACTCAGCTTAGTTTCACCAAAATTAGGTAAATTTAACGTAACAGATAAAGGTGATTTACTTGATAAGAGCTATATGGATTATCTCACTGTACGCCCTTTAATTATTACCGCTCTTCTTTTAATTACGGGTATTTCATGGGTCGTTATCCGTTATCTATTAAATGATTTTCAAGGTATTGATCCTCTAGTTATTGTTTTAAACCTAACTTGGGCAACTTATAGCTTATTTATCATTCTTGCATCGATTGCTGTCGGTAAAGAGACTCGTCAAATTCGTAAACATACCCGAATTAATGCTGCTCTTCCTATTACATTGTATTTTGATGATGGCGCGAAATTAAGCACAACCACTGAAGATATTTCAATGGGGGGCGTTCGTATCGCAGTGAATAAAATGGCGGAATTTCGCCAACGCAATGTCACTTCAATCACGCTCAATGTTCAACGCGATGAAGTTTCAGTTCCTGTTGAAATAGTAAGTTTAGAAAATAATCAATTACGCCTTGAATATTTACCTATTAATTTAAATATTCGTCGTAAATTGGTGCGTATTATTTTTGGTCGTGCTGATGCATGGATCCATCAAGCAGATTATAAAGATAAACCTTTTAAAGAGTTAGCAGGTATTACTCGTTGTATTTTTGAATTGTTCTTTGGTCGTCGCCAAAAAGTAAAAGCAGCCGCAACAAGAACCAAAGCCAAAACTTCACTCTCTGTGCAATCAATTAACGGGGATGACTAAGCATGAAAAAGAAACTGACATTAATGCTAAGCCTGACTGCGATAGCGATTGCGAGTATTAATTTATCTCAAGCAGCGACGGGTATGTTAGAACTCGGTGGTGAAATTTTGCCTGACCCGACTTCTTATATCCAATCAACCGTACAACAAAATGTCAATAATCCCATTCGAATTGAAGATGCGAGATTATCTGAAGCTCGTAATATCGAAGAGCAATTAACATTGGCACAGATGGGAAATCCATCGCCTATCGTATTATCAGGAAGAAGATTACTTTCTGGTGTGACTTTTAATATGGCGAATGATTTATTTATTGATAACGCCACATTAACGATGAAGGTGAAGGCATCTCAAGGATTAGTTCAGTCTGACCAAACACTCCATTTAATGTTAAATGGTCAACCTATGGGATTTTTACCTTTAGAAGAGGGTGGGCAAGAACATGAATATGTTTTAGAAATCCCTGAAATGATGTTGACGAATGAAAATAACCTCAGCTTTCGTTTAGCTAGCCGTGATGCATTGGATGAAAATCAATGCATGCCACCATTAGCCGAAGGGCTTAGCCTCGTTATTTCACCTGATTCATCATTAGATTATCGAGGTCGTTGGATTAATGGCGGGTATAGTCTGGAACGATTGCCCCTACCGTTCTTTGATCCCGACAGAATGACAGCGACCTCGTTACCTATCATATTGTCAGATAAACCTGACCATGCGGAGGTAACAACAGCTGCGATTGCAGCATCATGGTTTGGTAGTTTTAGCCATGATATTAAGCAAGTTGATTTACCGGTTTTAATGAATCAATTACCTGAAAGTGACGGTATTTTAGTTGGGTATTCAGGACAAACTATCGCAGGTATAACTCTTCCTTCAGGGAATAGTGGGCAGTTAACGATAGTTGATAACCCTGTTGATCCTGTTTTCAAATTATTACTGATTAGTGGTGATAATGAGAAATCATTACGCCAGGCGGTATGGGCGTTAAACAACGGTAAATTGCCACAAAATGATCACTTGGTCGTTCCTTTTCAAACATTGGCTGTACGAAAAGATTACGATGCACCACGTTGGTTAAACACGGATAAACCGGTCACATTGGGTCAAATTGCTAATGGCAATGATGATTTCTCACGCCAAGGTATTAATCATGCACCGAATCAGTTTTCGTTTCGTGTTTCTCCCGATCTTTTTTGGTGGGATGGTGATGCGTTACCTTTAGAGTTGAAATATGTTTTTCCTCATTCAGATAAGCTAAATAGTCGTCGCTCGTCATTGATTGCTTCTTTGAATAACCAATTCTTAGGTGCGTTATATCCAGCACGTTCAGAGCCTTTAGGTATGCTAAGACAATGGCTAGGTATGGAGAGTGAACAACAAAATAGCACTCTTTATTTAAATCCTCGCCAAATTTATAGCCAGAATCAATTGCAATTTTATTTTGATTTACGCGAGCCAGATGATTCTCCTTGTATTTTAACGGATGGCAGTAGCTTGATTAGCCAAATTGATCCGCAATCAACACTGCAATTTAAAAATACTTGGCACTATTCAAGAATGCCGAACTTAGCGTATTTTTCTGGGGCTTCATTCCCATTTAGTCGTCGTGCTGATTTTTCACAAACCACACTTCTATTACCTGAAAATCCGACAACAGAAGAGCTTTATACCTTAGTCAACTTAATGGCGAGAACGGGTTATGCCACAGGTACACCGGTTTCTCATACTTCTGTGTTCTTAGGGGCTAAGGCGCTAGAGAAAAATAATCTATCTCAACAGGATATATTAGCGATTGGTTCATTAAGCAGTGAAGGTTTTTTACCTACACGTTTTTCACAACAGGCATTCTCTTTTTTAAATAAAAATATCGAGATCAAATCACAGTCATTTCTTGATAAAGCAAAAGGCTGGATCGCGGGTGATTATTTATCTCAAAGTAGTGATGCCACTAATTATCTCGCTTCCATGAAAAACTGGCGTGGCATGGTGAGTTTTATCTCACCTTGGGCGAGCGATAGGGTTGTCGTGTTAGTGACTGCTAAAGGTAATGATTCGATAAAAACCATCATCAACGATTTAAATTTAGCTCAGATAAATGCAGCCATTAAAGGCGACATCACACTGATTAGTGGTAAAGACACAGTAAGAAGTTTCCATTTAGGCGAACACTTTTCTCAAGGGGACTTACCTTTATTACAACAATTTCTTTGGTATAGCTCTAGGCATGTGTATTTGCTTGGTCTTTTAGCTGTTGGTTTTTGTGCGTTGACGGGCTTAGTGACTTATTACTGGTTACAGCGTCGCTCAACTCGTCGTTTACATCAGATATCACAGCATCGTTCAGGTAAATAGGAGGATATGGGATGAAAAACCACGCACTTAACATCATCGTTAAAGTTATTTATGCCGGTTGTATTTTAGGCGCTTCAAGTCAAGTACAAGCTACGGCAAATGATGTAAATACAACAGCTACTGATCCAAATATTGTGAGCTCTCTTATTGAACAAGCTAATTATTGGCACGGTAAAGCGCATGATGCGCGTGCAGTAGAAGCGCTACAAAAAGTGTTGATTATGGAAAGTAATAATCAAGACGCTTTATATTTAATGGCATTCTTTACAGCACAGCAAGGGAATGAAAAACAAGCGACCTATTGGCGCGAAAAACTTGCACAAGTCGCACCGCAAGATCCGCGCATTAATGGATTAAAAAACATCCGATCATCACAATTTAATGATCAACAATTAGGCTATGCCAGGGAATTGGCAAAAAAAGGGCAACATGAAGAAGCAGTAAAAGCGTATCAACGTTTATTTGTTAGCAGTGAACCACCTGAAACACTGGCATTAGAATATTATCAGACGATGGCTGGTATACCTACAATGTTGCCACAAGCCATTACTGGGTTAAAACAGCGTGCAGCATTAATGCCTGATAATAAAGAAACACAAAGAGCATTAGGACTGACACTCACCTACAACGAAGAAACACGTCGTGAAGGGATAACTATTTTAAGCCATATTTCGGGTGATGAGTCAGCAAAAAAAGGCCTTCGTCAAGCACTGCTATGGCTGAATGTTCGCCCTGATGATGACGTGTTATATAAAACTTACTTACAAGCGAATCCGAATGATAAAGCGATTGCGGAACATTTCCAAGGCGCTATACAAGGTAATGCTCGTCAAGCAGGTTATACCGCTTTAAATAAAGGTAAATTAAAAGAAGCTGAAGGTTATTTTAAACAAGCATTAGCAGCAGATAATAATGATGCGCAAGCATTAGCAGGGTTAGGTTATACCGCATTACGTTCAGGTGATTTATCAACAGGTCAGCGCTTATTAAATCAAGCTGCACAATCAGGTGGCGAGCAGGGCAGTAAATGGAAGCAACAAGCTGAAGATGCGGGTTTCTATGCGCAATTACGTGATGCGCAACACCGGGCTAAACAAGGAAATATTCAACAGGCACTTGATAAATTAGCACCTTTAACGGGCGCTTCAGGTGAGAAAGGATTATCCGCTAATTTGCTACAAGCTGATTTATTACGTAAACAAGGTAATTTACCCGCTGCTCACCAATTATTAGCCGGCCTTTATCAACAAAATAGTCGTAATGAAAAAGTGATTTCTGCTTACTACTATTTATTGGTTCAGGAAGGGCAAAATACGAAAGCAGAGCAATTACTGGCTCAACAATCAGCCTCTTTACGTCAAAAACTTACTGCAAATACAGATCCTTCAGAGACATTACGTCGTGAAGCACAAAAAGCGTTAGAAAATGGTAATCGTGTTCAAGCAAGACAATTACTGACACAAGCACAACGTAAGAATCCACAAAATAACTGGGTTTATCTTGATTTAGCTCGTTTAATGGCTGCTGATGGCGATAGTGTTGGTGCAAAAAATATTATTTCACAATTGCAAAATCGCAAAACAAGAGACACAGATTACGTCGCTTCTCTATTTTATGTTGAGCAAAAAGAGTGGGATAAAGTTTTTAACTTGTTAAGTAGTCATAATCAACAGACAGAAGCTGAAAAAGAGTTATTACAGCGTGCTCGTTTTCATCGTCAACTTGCGCAAGCGGACCATTATCGCCAAGCGGGCAATCTTGTAGCAGTACGTAATACCTTGCGCCCTTTAATTAATCAAGTTGCTGATTATCCAAATGATGTAGGTGAATTAGCTGAACGATTAGTAAGTAGTGGATTAAACGATGAAGCGTTGCAGTTAGTTGAAAATGATATTGCCAAAGGCACTAAAGGCTCTGTAGGTAACTATGCTGGGCATATCAATGTTCTCAATGAATTAGGTCGTTATACACAAGCATCTAGCTTGATTAACGATCCAGTATTGCAACAAGAAACACCGATTGTTGAGAAGAAACGTTTAGAAGTGGCGACTAAAGTTGCCCAAGCCGATAGCTTACGTGAAAAAGGTGAAATTAAAGCAGCTTATGACATGCTGGTTGTCGCCTTAAAATCATCCCCTAACGATCCTGATTTATTAATGGCATTAAGTCGTGTTTATTTAGCGCAATCCATGCCGGAACAGTCAAATAAAATTCTCTCTTATTTAGAAAAAGAGCAAGGAAAAGATACCAAATTAATCCAGGCTCAAATTGAAGTTGCATTAGCGCAACAAGATGGTCGAAAAGCACAGCAGTTATTGCAACAAATTCCGTCCTCTTCACAACCCGCTTATTTATTACAAGCAGCGCAAATTGCGCAATTAAACGGTGAAAACCGTAAGGCCTTAACCTTGCTACGTAGTGCGCAATGGCAAAACAACGATAGTACATTGAATACTTCTGCGGGCCAATTACGTGTATTAGAGAGCGATAATACAGCCATAGCAGGTTCTATCTATGAACGTAAAGAGATGGCTTCTGTTCAACGTTCTATTCGTGAGTTAGAAGAAAAAGTCTCACCGTGGGTGCAAGGTGGTGTTGCTGTACGTCACCGTAATGGTGATAAAGGATTATCTAATGTGACAGAAATTTCTGCACCAATCAGCATTTCAAGTGTTCCTGGAGAGGAGTTCCGCTGGGAATTTAATGTCACCCCGGTTTCTATGACGAGTGGCTCAGTTTCGGGTGAGAGAGCAAATCGTTTTGGTACAGGTCAGCTTCAACATGCTGAACGTTTTGCTAAAAATAGCGATAACCATGATGAGAAAAACAAAATTAATGCCGATGAAGCCGGTAGCCAACGTGCTTCTGGTGTTGAATTAGGACTACGTTTATCTGACAAGAATGTCAGCTTTGATGTTGGCTCAACACCATTAGGTAAAGATACGGCAACGGTTGTCGGTGGTCTCACATATTCACCTAAAATTGGCCAAAATGGGCAATTAACACTGACTGCAGAGCGCAGAGCTATCAAAGATAGTCTACTTTCTTATATGGGACGCACTGATCCTACTACGGGTGAAAGTTGGGGCCGTGTAACACGTAATGGTGCCAAAGCTCAATATGCTTGGGATGATGGCAAAGTTGGCGCTTATGTCGGAGGGGGGATTTATAACTATGAAGGTAAAAGTGTTGCGAGTAATGATGAAGTGAAAGCATGGATGGGATCTTACGCTAAGTTCTATAAAGATGAGCAGCAAGAGGTGAAAGCTGGTGTGCATGTTGATTATATGAACTTTAGAAATAACCAAAATAACTTCTCATTAGGGCATGGCGGTTACTTTAGTCCACAAGATTATGTTTCTGTTTCATTACCTGTTGCTTATACCCGCCGTTTTGAAAAAGGTGAAGTGTCCTTAAATGGTGCGATAGGTATACAAAGTTACAAACAAAAAGGCAGTGATTATTTTCCAACACATAGTTATATGCAGGACGTCCTAAATAAACATAACGCGAGCGATCCTCGTATTAAATCTCGTTATGAAGAAAAAGACGAAACAAATATTACTTACAGATTAGGTTTAGACGCGAAATATTATTTAAACAAAGAAACCGAGTTAGGTGTCAGCTTATCGCATGATACATCCGGTGATTATGCTGAAGATAATATGTGGTTACACCTAAAATATACTCCAGACTTTCTGTCTAAATAATTAAGGAAACAAACAATGAATAAGCATGACAGTGATATCTTACAATTACCTTTTGAAAGCGGCTGGCAAGATCTAACTCAATTATTATTTTTTCAAGTATTAAATGACAATGATATTTCTACCGCCGAAAGTAAATTAAGAAATATTGGTAAAGATATTGCCTTACGCTATCCTTTGCCAGAAAGTGAAAATATTCAATTACTTGAATCACATATTAATCGCGTATTAACGTTATTCAAATGGGGTTTTGTCACCATATCTCCTGCAATGAGTGAGCTTTTATTAGTGCACTGTGCATGGCCTCATTTTACGCAAAGCCAAGATGATGTTCAGTGGCGTGTTGCAAGTGCTGGCGTATTAGAGGGGCTATATGAGGGTTGGTTAACCCATCAAGGCGGTAATGCAAAAATGCAAGTACATCGTCAACCCACTGATGCTAAAGATGTTTTTATTTTTCGCTATGCGCATAACTCATCAGCCGAATAATAATATATATGCTTTATTGATGAGCATAGGAGGTCAAAAATGAATGAAATGATATTTAATGATGATAATTCTAAATGCTTATTAATAAAGCAATTTACTAATAATGTTTTTATGATGTTAGTAACTGATATTAATGGCGTTATAGTTTATGCTAATGAAAAATATTGTGAGTTTAATAATGTTCATTTCGAAAATATAAAAGATAAAAAATACAACTTATTTTATTTAATTGATGAGAATCAAATCAATTATTGTGTAAATGGTAATAATGATAATAAAGGCGTTTATCGATTAGAAGCAAAGAGAAATAATGAATCTCAACAAGATGTATGGGAAGATATTAGTATTATTCCTGTATTTGATAAAGATAATTTAATTTCTCATTATGTATTTATCAGCTTGGATATTACTGATAAAGTAGAATTAAGAAATGAGTTGTTTAGTAAAAGCTATATTGACTCATTAACCGGAATATCAAATAGATTGAGTATTGTTGAAAAAATTGAAAATGAGCGATTAAATATTTCACATCCATCATCATTTTGTCTTGGTATTATTGATTGTGATAAATTCAAAGCAATTAATGATCAATTTGGGCATCATGCTGGTGATAAAGTATTGTGTGAAATATCAAAGCGATTATCACAATTAGAAAACAGTGAAGTCTATTGTGGTCGACTTGGCGGTGATGAGTTTGCTGTGCTTTTCCCTAACGGATTACGTTCTTGTTCAGTTATTTTATTAGAAATAATAGAGTCACTTTGGAAATCGATGGAAAAGCCAATCAATATTAATTCAGACTATATGTTAACGCCCTCCATTAGTTTAGGTATCGCAGAATATCCTAAAGATGGAAAAACATTATCTGAATTATTAAAATCTGCAGATGAAACACTTTATTCCATTAAAGAAATGGGTGGTAATAAATATGGGTTTTATTCTGGATTTTAAATAGAAAGTTTTTTAAATAAAGATATATAAAATAATATTATCTCTTTTTTAATAAAGAGGGAGATAGCTATATTTAAAATATATCTTGCACTCCTTATGAAATATAAGAGTAACTTTAAAATAATATTAATTATTAGTTTTAGATAAATATCTATTAGAGGATTTTATTATGATGAAAGCGGTTATCCCTGTTGCTGGATTAGGTACTCGTATGTTACCTGCAACGAAATCAATTCCTAAAGAAATGCTACCTATCGTTGATCGCCCTTTAATTCAATATATTGTTGAAGAGTGTGCTCAGGCAGGAGTTGAGGAAATTATTTTAGTCACTCACTCTTCTAAAAATTCAATTGCAGATCATTTTGATACTAGCTTTGAATTAGAAAATATGCTTGAACAGCGTATTAAAAATAAATTATTAGATGAAGTACGTTCAATTTGCCCTGAAAATGTCAAAATTATACAAATTCGTCAAGGTCATGCATTAGGCTTAGGCCACGCTATTTGCTGTGCTCGTCCTGTGATAGGTGATAATCCATTTATTGTTTTACTCCCTGATGTTTTATTGAATGCACATTATTGTGATCCTAAACATGACAATTTATCAGCAATGATAAAACGTTTTGAAAAAACAGAACGTAGCCAAATCATGGTTGAACCTGTGCCAATGAGCCAGGTGCAACAATATGGTGTTGTGGATTGCGAAGGCATTTTCTGTCCTCAAGGTAATTGGGCTCCTATTCGTCGTATCGTGGAAAAACCAAATCCAGAAGATGCACCTTCTAATCTTTCTGTAGTAGGTCGTTATGTTTTCTCTTCTGCTATTTGGGAATTATTAGATGGTTTACCAGCTGGCGTTGGTGGTGAAATTCAGTTAACTGATGCAATTGATTTATTATTGAAAAAAGAGACGGCTGAAGCTTACACCTTAGTGGGTAAATCTCATGACTGTGGTAATAAGCTGGGATATATGAAAGCCTTTGTTGAATATGGTTTACATAATTCCGTTTTAAAAGAAGAGTTCGCTTCTTGGATGCAGGATTTTTGTGAAAAAACATTGTTACCCAAAACAGAAGTCATAGAAGAAGACGAAATTAATGAAGAACAAAAGATAGTTGCTATCTTTTGAGTTACCTTGAAATAACATGCAATGTGCCGACCGAAATATGATAACGGTCGGCAATAGCAGGAGAGAAAGGCAATGTCTTTTAGACACTTATCTCGTTTTAATTATCTATTTTTTACTTTTTTTATTTTAGGTTTGTTGCTTATGGTATCTCCCTCAATACAAGCAGCAGATACTCAAACCGGATGGCAGCAGTTTAAAGAGCGCTATATTAAGGATGATGGGCGTGTGATAGATAGTGCTAACAACAATATCTCGCACTCAGAAGGTCAAGGCTATGGGATGTTGATGGCGGTAATGAGTGATGATCATGAGACATTTAAGAAACTGTGGCGTTGGACTGCGACCTCTCTTTATCGAGGCGATTTAGGGCTGTTTAAATGGCGTTATGAACCTGAAAACAGTGAACATACTCCGGATCCTAATAATGCAACAGATGGTGATATTTTAATTGCTTGGGCATTATTAAAAGCGGGTGAAAAGTGGAATGATGAAAGTTATCTTTCAGCTTCGGATTCTATTCAACATGCTATTTTAGAACATACTTTAGTTAAAATAAAAAACTATACTGTATTATTACCCGGAATTAATGGCTTTAAAACGCCAGAAGAAATTATTATTAATCCATCCTATTTTATTTTTCCAGCATGGAAAGATTTTTACCGTACAAGCAAAGATGTTCGTTGGAAAGCATTAATTAATGATAGCCAATCTTTACTTAGAAATATGCGATTTGGTGAATATCAATTACCAACAGACTGGGTGAGTTTATATCCTGATGGAAAGATAGAGCCTAGTAAAAAATGGCCAGCACGATTTAGTTTTGATGCTATACGTATTCCTCTTTATTTAGCTTGGGCTCATGATGAATTAGCATTACAACCTTTTGTGCAGTATTGGCAGCAATTTGATCGTTATAAAACCCCTGCTTGGGTCAGTATTGATGGTCAAGAGCGCGCTGAATATAACCTCACACCAGGTATGATGGCTGTGAGAGATTTAACGATGAAAACCCCTATTGATGATGTCGATTTGAGTAAAGATACGGATTATTATTCTTCAGCTTTACATTTGTTAGCGACATTTGCTCAGAATGGGCAATAAGTATTTTTAATTTAAACAATAGATAGCTTAAATTACTTTTAATTAACAGGTTTCTTAAGTTATCTATTTCGTTTATGGTAATAATGATAAAAATAACAAGATATAACTCTCTGAATTTATTTCTATTAATTCACTAGTTCTATTTATAACGCTGTATTTTTAAATAATAAATAAACTTTAAACTATGATCTAAGAATAATTTATTGGATAGTATTTATGGTACTGTTATCTGAGTGGTTTCATAGCGTTATTTATATAATTTCTCATGAATAATAGAGGTGGATAAATGAAAGTATCAGCACGCAATCAGTTAGTTGGTAAAGTTATTGATATTATTGAAGGTGCCGTTAATAACGAAGTTGTTTTATCGTTAGCGCATGGTGAAAAACTGGCAACCATTATTACTAAAGAGAGTTGTGGCAGTTTAAATATTAAAAAAGATGGCGAAGCAATTGCCATTATTAAAGCGCCATGGGTTGTTTTAGCACTACCTGATTGTGGTTTGAATTTTTCTGCACGTAATCAGTTTGCAGGAAAAGTAACTCAAATCGTACAAGGCGCTGTAAATTCAACGGTGCACTTAGAAACAGCGAAAGGCTTAGAGTTGACTGCGGTTATTACAAATGAGAGCTTGCAAGAGATGATGTTGGCAAAAGGCAGTGATGTTTTAGCATTAGTGAAAGCATCTAGTGTGATCGTTGCAACGCGTAAATAATAGCATTCAATGTTTTGAGATAAAAAAAGAGGCTAGATAATTAGCCTCTTATTCGTTGATATTAATCAGATTTATAATCCCGATCATCCATTATTTAAGTGACAAAAATTAATCATCAGCGACACCAGCAACTTTCAGTTTTTCGTAAATATAATTTTTATAACTGTTAATTAATTTTTCGTCTTCACAGTCATTTAATTTCCCTTCACATAAGTGTCGCATTTGAATATTGGCTTTATAGAAAGGAGATAATGGTAAACGTGCACGCTCCAGTATCATTCCACCTAAGAAGCTAATATCTGTTAATTCACCTGTTGTTATTGGTGCACCTTGAGTTAGATTGTCTCTTAATGTGAATTGAGTAATATGTGCGGGATTAGTAAATGGTGACTGGTAATTATTTAATTCAATATTAGGTTGATGATCACCAAAATAAAGAAACATTGTTGGTTTTTCTCTTTGAGCAACAAAATTAGAGAAATCTTTAATTGCTGGATCACTAGTAATAATTTTTTCCATATAGTGGCTAAATTTACCTGGTGCATTATTGCTTTCTGTTTGACCCGTAATTTGGTACATATCTCTGTGTGATTCATCATAAGGACCATGCTCATACATGGTTAATGAGAATATAAACAATGGTTTGTCAGTCCTTTTTTTCAATACCTCTTCAACGTAACCTAGCATATCTTGCGTCGATATCTTCCACAGATTTTCTTCTAATGTCCCAGGGTAGCCAAGTTCTTGAGGTTGAATGATTTCATCAATTCCCATTTTTTCATAAGCGTAGCCTGCATGGTAAGCACTGCGATTAAATGGGGTGAGTAAGACGGTGTAATAACCTTCTGCTTTGAGTTGACGGAATAAACTCTCATTCAGGTTATCGACAACAAAATAGAATACAGAGTTTTTACGTGCACCAAAATCATCCGTATTTAACCCTGTTAATACAGAAAATTCAGAAAGCCAAGTACCACCACCAAAGGTTTGTACACGTAAAGGGCTTTGCGCACTTACTCCTTCATCTTTTTGGAACATAAATAAATCAGGGAGTGTGGCATCTTTATCAAATTGATAAATGGAAGGATTAACTGTTGATTCTTGTAATAAAACGATAATATCAGGTTTTATTTTAACCTGTGTTTCAGGTAATACGGTTTTGCTTGCCTTTTCAAGAAAGTAGTCAGCACTTTCTTGAAAATAAGGCGGATGATATGTTGTTTGGTAACCTGACATCATTAAATTAGTGACAGTACCTCTTCCTCCTGGAAGCGTTCCTTCCCATTCAGCTTGCCATTTTTCTACGGTAAAATGGATTGTGGTAAACCCAATGATGATGAAAAGTAAGCTACTTATACGTAAGGCTGGGCGTGATTTTTTGGAAAAACGCCAAGCAATAGACATATTGATAAGAAGCCATATTAGCATTGCAACTAATGCTACAGCGGCTTCCCAATAATGCCCTAATGTCCCTAAATTTGAACTGTCAAAGGCTAAGTTAAAGTCAGAGAACATTAATGTTTCTTTGTAATAATGGACTTTAAGTTGGTTAATAAACTTAGTGATAAGGAAAAGCGTACCGGTGGTAATAGCCGAAAATAAAACACGCGCTGATAAAATAAAGCAAATAGAAAAAATAATAAAATAAGCACCTACAGAGAGTAGTGCAGTATAAATAAACGTTGCTTTCTCAAAAACAATAAACAGAGAGCCAATAAGAATGAGTGCAAGATAAGCACTTCCTAATAGTTTTTTCATATCTCTTCCGAGTATAGCGATAAAGAATAAAGGGGATATTTTACAAATATTGTAGGTGATAACCTTAACTTAGGCTAAATAAAGTTATTTAGCCTAAGTTAATATGGATATTTAGAATAACCCTTTATCTCGTAAAATATGAAGATCTTTTTTGCGACGAGTAAAACCAGTGCGGTCAAAATATTCTAAGATTTGTACTGCTAATTTACGTCCAACAGATAACTCATCACGAAAGTCCGCAGCGGTGACACTGCCATTATTCTCATTGTATTTCACAATAATGGAAGCAAACTTTTCTATAGAAGTATGTGTATAGTAGCGATCAGCAATAATCGGAATAATTAAACCTAATTGTGCTGCTTTGCGTAATAAGGAACGAATTTCTTTTTCATCGATTTTCATTTCGTTTGCAAGATCACGTACCCACCAAGGCTCAGATTGTTCAAAATAGACTTTAGCATGTTGCCATAAAGACTCTTGTTCTGACGAAAAAGCAAGACCATGAGTCGGGAGGTGAAGCCAACCACGACTTTGGCTAATCGCACCTTCTTTACGTAATTGTTCAATTAAGTGGTATACCAATTCATCATGATACGTTGGGAGTGCCATCCGTTTTAAACGAGAGCGTCCAACTCCCATTTGATCATTATGTTGTTGGTGATATTCCTCAAGAGTATTAAGTAATTTTTGTTTTGCATTATCAGCATTATTTTTAGAAAGAATAATGCCCGCAACGTTGACTAGCTCAAATGTCTCTAATAACTGCTCAAGTGCATTTTCGGTTAATTGTTGGGCCCAAGCAAATTGATTGAGAGATAATTCACCTTTCGGTAAACATAGCGCCAAATTAGCGCGAGCACTGTCCGCCTTATCCAGTTGATGTAGCCAAGTTAAAAATTCACGTTGTCGTTTACCTCTGCGTGGTGAATGCAAATGTAAGACTTTTGCCGCTGCTAATGTACGTTGAGCACTAATATCACGTAAAATCAGTCTATCGTTATCCACCAGCCAAAGTGGTTCATCAAGAATAAGCTCGGCTAATTGTGGTGTATCGTTCGCTTCATTTAAGAGGGCAACTCGTCCCGTAATATGACGAGTACCATGGTGAATATGTACCGGTTGCCAATGTTTTAAAGGTTCATCTGCGATTAAACTAACTAAGACTTTATGGGCTTGATAGTTGGGCTTTTGAGAAAGCAACCAATCGCCACGAGAGACATTTTCTTTGCTGACATCTCCCGTGATATTAATTGCGATACGATGACCTGCTCCTGCACTTTCTACGGGATGATTTTGTGCATGTAACGCTCTTATTCTTGCCGGCTTATCAGCGCCTGTTAACCAAAATGTATCACCAACAGAAATTTGTCCTGCCAGAGCGGTACCTGTAACCACTAACCCCGCCCCTTTAATACTAAACACGCGATCTATTGCTAAGCGGAAGCGTTTATGCCATTGAGGGTGTTGTTGCTCTTGTTGATGAAGCTCAACAAGATAGTCACGAAGTGCTGGGATCCCTTCACCAGAAGGCGCTGAAGTGACAAAAATATCAGGGTGTTGCCAACCTAAATTTGCTAATACATCGGTTGTTTGTGCACGAACTTCTTCAATGCGAGCTGATGTAACACGATCTGCTTTTGTGAGAATAACCGTGACTTGAGGACAGCCAGCAAGGTGTAAGATAGAAATATGTTCGATGGTTTGTGTCATAACCCCATCGTCACAAGCCACAATTAATAATGCATGAGAGATCCCACCAACCCCAGCAAGCATATTTGAAAGAAATTTTTCATGGCCAGGTACATCGACAAAACCAATAGACGTTCCGTCATCTTGGCGCCAATAGGCATAACCTAAATCTATCGTCATGCCTCGTTTTTTCTCTTCGGGTAAATGGGTTGTATTTACCCCAGTGATAGCTTGTATAAGTGTGGTTTTTCCGTGGTCTACGTGACCTGCTGTTGCAAAAATCATAGTAAAAGTGCCTGTATTAATGCATTTTCATCCTCAAGACAGCGCAGATCAAGCCACAGGCGACCATCCGTAATTCGACCTATAATAGGCTTTTCTAAATCACGCCAAAGTGCGGCTAATGCATCTAATTGGCTACCTTTTCCATCTTTCGCTTCAAAGGTCAGTGCAGCACTTGGTAAACTTTCAATAGGTAACGAACCACTGCCTATTTGAGATGCACATGAGGATATCGTGATATGGTAATTTTCCCCATAATATGCCTGAAAATGGGGTAATAACCGTTGCGCCATGTCATGAATTTCTGTTTGTGTCCGAGTTAACAAACGTAATGTCGGAATTTCAACAGCCATTTTTTCAGGTTGCTGATAAAGGCGTAATGTGGCGTCTAATGCCGCTAATGTCATCTTATCAACACGTAGCGCACGCTTTAGAGGGTGATGTTGAATAGCTTCAATCCACGCTTTTTTACCTAAGATGATCCCCGCTTGAGGTCCACCTAATAATTTATCACCAGAGAAGGTGACAAGGTCGATACCTTGTTGCAGATAATCTTGAGGCATGGGTTCTGAAGGTAAGCCTAAGGTAGCCAAATGAGTCATTGAGCCACTACCTAAATCGATAGCAGTAGGTAAATTCATCTCTTGACCTAAAGCAGCTAACTCATCACTATGTACTTCAGCGGTAAAGCCTTGAATAGCGTAATTGCTGGTGTGAACTTTCATCAGCAATCCCGTATTTTCATTGATAGCGTTACGATAATCTTTAAGGTGAGTACGGTTTGTTGTGCCCACTTCTTTGAGTGTACAACCTGCTTGTGTCATCACATCAGGGATACGAAAAGCGCCGCCAATTTCCACTAATTCACCGCGAGAAACAACAACTTCTTTATTTGGAGCCACTGTTGCAAGCATCAGTAAAACAGCCGCTGCGTTGTTATTTACTATACAGGCATCTTCTGCTCCTGTTAATTCACATAACAAGTCAGCGATAGCGCGATCACGGTGTCCTCTTGAAGCACCATCAAGAGAATACTCTAAGGTTGCTGGTGAACGCATAACTTGGCTAACGGCTTCGATGGCGGATTCTGCCATTAATGCACGCCCTAGATTGGTGTGTAAAACGGTACCTGTTAAATTGAAAACAGGTTTAATCGAAGATTTTCGTTGTAATGTAATGCGATTTTTTAATTCATCAGCCCAATGGTTGTGCCATTGTGGTAGGCCATTTTTTTGGCGAATAGTGATACGCGCTTCTTCTTGTAACTTTCGTAAATGCTCAGTAATAAATGTCTGACCATAAGAAGCAACTAAAGCCTGAATTTCTTCTTGATGCAACAACTTATCAATAGACGGTAGTTGGCTGTAAAGTGAGCGCGTATCATTTGTCATACTAGTACCTAATTATTATTCATTGGGGAACAGGAAAGGGTTAATGCTACTACGAGCAAAGCCTTCTTCTTCCATTTTTGCATCAAGAACAATAGAGGCTAAATCATCAGCCACCGCATCGACATTCGCATCTTTTTCTTGATATAAAATTTTCAGATAGCTTCCACAGTCACCACAGCTTTCTGCTTTAACAGGCGCATTTTCGCTGTCTAATGACCAGTAATTTAATTGACCTGTTAGTTCACAGTTGGTGCATTTTATACGCACAACATGCCACTCGGTTTCACATAAATTACAATGTAAATAGCGTAAGCCTTGTGTTGTTCCGATTTGTACTATGCTTGTCACTGGCATACTGTTACAAACAGGACAGAATTGGCGGTTTTCACCATATTCTGTTTTCGCTTTACCAGGAATATTAGAGGCCAATTGTGCCCAGTAAAGAGATAATGCAGACCAGATAAAGACCGATTTATCTGCAGACACTTTTGAATATTCATCATTAAGTAATGCTGTCGCCATCTCTTCTAATTCAGTTTCAGAAGCTTTAGACAGGTTTTCTAAGGTGATAGTGACGCTTTCAGGTACAACTGGACGTAATTCAGCGATGATAGAGGCTAATAAGGCGTGCCAATGTTTACTACGCTTGAATGTTCTTTTGTCTAAAGGTGCAATACCCGCTTGCTGAGTGAGAAGTGGTGCAAGATCAATAATCAATGGGTTGTCGTGGAGTGCTTTTTCTTGTGCCTTAGCAATTTCAGCTGCGAATTCAAGGTAGTCTGCAAAAGGATTCTCTTTTGCGAGTGCGTGAAAACGTTCAGCACGACGTTGGTAGAGATTTTTCAGATTAGGGAATAAGACGGGGGGAATAAAGCTAATGCCTTTTTCTGATTGCTCTTTGCCTAATTGCTCTTTAGGAACGATGCGAATACTCATAACGTTCTATCTTCCTATTATCTTAAATTTTATAGTGAATACCCACAGGGTTTGGCTTCAGGATAAATCAAATACAAACACGAAGCCATGACAGCAGGTAATAATAGCGTGATTTTATTGTTTTTTTACGTTTTAAAACGGACGTAAATTGAATAAAAAACGGAGGCTAACAAGCCTCCGTTTGTTCAGAAATGTGCTCTATTGCATTATTTCTGTGACTGCTTTTCGGCTTCTTTTTTCTCTTCTTCGAGAATTTCACGATACCAACGAGGATGGTGTTTTTTAGCCCAACCACGAGTTACCCAGCCTTCAATCATGCTACGAATTGATCCTTTCACCCAGAATGCCGCATAAGCATGAACAAATACGGTGATTATCAGTAAAATAGCTGATAATGAGTGAACTAATAAGGCAATTCGAATCACTGGGATTGAGAAATATTCTGCGAAATAAGGGCGCCAAATGATAATGCCACTGACTGTGAGTAAGATAAGGCTAATACTTAACATCCAGTAAATACCTTTCTGACCTAAGTTATAGTGACCGATATCACCAGCTTCTTCGTTTTGCAGCACTTTATGAATATTTTTAGCCCAGACTAAGTCATCTTTATCAATAAAGTTATACTTCAAATATCTGAAGAACATAAAGATAAAGAGAATAGCCATCGCACTACCTACAAATGGGTGTAACAGGCGTGACAGTTCTGGTGTACCTAATATATTCATGAACCAGTTCAGAGATGGGAAGAAGAAACCCAATCCGCTGATTGCTGTGAACAGAAAGACAATCACAACGACCCAGTGGTTTATACGCTCTGATGCGGTGTGGCGAAGAATTTTATCACCTTTCTTCTTCATCATTTCTGCTCCTCCTTATTCACAGAGGTCTGTGTTTTAGAAGATGCTTCCATCTCTTTGAGTGCTTCTTCTTCATCTTCTTCAGTTGTACGGTTTGGACCGACACCTAAATAATGGAAAATCGCACCCGCGAAGGTTGCGGCAAAACCAACAGCAGCTAATGGTTTCCAGATACCTTTCCAGAACTTAACGGTTGAGCTAATTTCTGGATTTTCTGGTAAACCATGATACAGGTTTGGTTTGTCAGCATGATGGAGAACATACATCACATGTGTACCACCTACGCCTTGTGGATCGTAAAGACCTGCGTTGTCATAGCCACGCGTTTGTAGTTCTGAAACACGTTCGCTTGCAAGATTGATCATCGCTTCTTTCGAACCAAAATGAATCGCTCCTGTAGGACAGGTTTTCACACACGCAGGCTCTTGGCCAACTTCAACACGGTCAACACATAACGTACATTTGTAAGCACGGTTATCTTCTTCATTAATGCGAGGCACGTCAAAAGGACAACCAGCAATACAATAACCACAACCAATACAGTGTTCTGATTGGAAATCAACAATACCGTTAGCGTATTGAATGATAGCACCTTCCGCAGGGCACGCTTTTAAACAGCCCGGATCGGCACAGTGCATACAACCGTCTTTACGGATCAACCATTCCAGCTTGCCATTCTCTTCAACTTCAGAAAAACGCATGACTGTCCATGATTTTGCCGTTAAGTCAGTTGGGTTATCGTAAACACCAACGTTAGTGCCAATTTTATCGCGAATATCATTCCATTCAGAACAAGCAACCTGACAGGCTTTACAGCCGATACAAGTTGTTACGTCGATAAGTTTTGCCACTTCTTCCTTGTAATCCCGCACATGAGGTGCGGGTGTTAGGGAGTTGGTGGCAGAGCGACGAATAATGTCTTGGGATTGCAGTGACATAATTTATCTCCTTACACCTTTTCCACATTAACAAGGAACGCTTTAAATTCAGGCGTTTGTGTATTTGCATCACCAACAAATGGTGTCAACGTATTGGCAATAAAGCCTTTGACTGCAACACCTTCAAAGCCCCAGTGGATAGGAATACCAATGGTATCCACTTTGCGCCCATCAACATCAAGGGTTTTAATACGCTTAGTGACCACTGCTTTGGCTTTGATATAACCACGTTTTGAGCTGACTTTAACGGTATCGCCTTGTGTAATCCCTTTTTCTGCGGCTAAACGCTCACCAATTTCAATAAATTGTTGTGGCTGAATAATCGCATTTAAGCGCGCGTGTTTAGTCCAGAAGTGGAAATGCTCTGTCAGACGATAAGTTGTTCCGACATATGGGAAGTCTTCTGCTTTACCCATCTCTTTCCAGTCATCTTTAAAGACACGCGCTGCCGGGTTTGAAACCACATTTGGATGCAGTGGGTTAGTCCCTAATGGTGTTTCAATGGGTTCATAGTGCTCAGGGAATGGACCTTCTGCCATCTTATCGATAGCAAATAGACGTCCCATACCTTCCGGTTGCATGATAAATGGACCCACATCAGAACCTGGTGCAGCGTTGCTATAGTCAGGCACATCAATACCTGTCCATTTACTGCCATCCCATTCGATTAACTGACGTTTAGGATCCCATGGTTGACCTTGTGGGTCTGCCGATGCGCGGTTATAAATAATGCGACGATTAAGTGGCCATGCCCATGCCCAACCTAATGTATTACCCAATCCCGATGGATCTGAGTTATCACGGTTAGCCATTTGGTTGCCTTTTTCTGTCCAGCTACCAGAGAAGATCCAACAACCACTTGACGTTGTACCATCATCACGTAACTGAGCAAATGAGCTAAGCAGTTGGCCTTTTTTCAGAATGATATTGCCATCAGCATCTTTTAAATCGACTAATGCTCTACCATTACTTTCTTGTGCCACTTCTGCTGGTGTTGGATTATCAGGATCAAAATAATCCCAAGTCATATTCAACACTTGCTCTGGCATCGCACCGCCTTCTTCTTTGTAAAGTTGGCGTAAGCGATGGAAAATACCCGATAAAATTTCAGCATCAGGGATGGCAACGCCTGGGGCATCTCCCCCTTTCCAGTGCCACTGCAACCAGCGACCTGAGTTAACAATAGAGCCGTCTTCTTCTGCGAAACAGGTTGTTGGTAAACGGAAGACTTCAGTTTGAATATCTTCTGTCTTAACGTCGTTCTCTTCTCCGTGGTTCTGCCAGAAACAAGATGTTTCTGTGTTTAGCGGATCCATCGTGATAAGGAATTTCAGTTTTGATAATGAACGGATCACTTTGTTCTTATTTGGGAACGAGGCTACAGGGTTAAAGCCTTGGCAGATATAGCCGTTGACTTCACCTTTATCCATCATCTCAAAATATTGCAGAACATCGTAAGGTTTATCCCACTTAGGTAATAGTGAGAAGCCCCAATCATTATCACGTTGAGCGTTATCACCATAGAATGTCTTCATCATACTGACGAAGAATTTAGGATAATTGCCCCAGTAGTTTACTTGTCCTGGTACTGTCGCTTTTGGCGTATTCGCAGCTAGGTAGGTTTCTAATGACGTCTGCTTTTCAGAAGGCAACGTCAGATAACCTGGTAAGCTTTGAGATAACAGACCGAGGTCAGTTAAGCCTTGAATATTGGAGTGACCACGTAGCGCATTAACACCGCCACCCGCCATACCCATATTACCTAACAGTAATTGGATCATTGCCATGGTACGAATGTTTTGGGCACCGACAGTGTGTTGAGTCCAGCCTAATGCATACAGGAAAGATGCTGTTTTATCTTTCGCTGCTGTTTCAGCGATATATTCACAAACTTTTAAGAAATCATCTTTTGGTGTACCACAAATCTGAGTGACAACATCTGGTGTATAGCGACTCACATGTTGTTTTAACAGATTCCAGACACAACGAGGATGTTGTAATGTGGTGTCGCGTTTTGCGAAACCATTTTCATCCATCTCGTAATTCCACGTGGTTTTATCGTATTGACGTTTTTCAGCATCATATCCACTGAATAAACCATCATCAAAATGATAGTCTTCGCGGACAATTAAGCTCGCATTGGTATAAGCTTCAACGTACTCTTTTTGATATTTCTTATTTTCGAGCAGATATAAGATAACGCCCGATAAGAACGTAATATCAGTACCAGAACGAATAGGCGTATAGAAATCCGCAACAGCCGCTGTACGGGTGAAGCGTGGATCAATAACAATGAGCTTGGCATTATTATGGATTTTAGCTTCCATTGCCCAGCGGAATCCCACAGGATGCGCTTCTGCCGCATTACCGCCCATGACGACGATAAGGTTGGCATTTTTCATATCAACCCAGTGGTTGGTCATCGCACCGCGACCAAATGTTGGAGCAAGACTTGCTACCGTTGGTCCGTGTCAGACACGCGCTTGGTTATCGACGGCAAGCATCCCAAGAGCTCGGGTGAATTTCTGAGTTAAAAACCCTGTTTCGTTACTTGCTGCTGAGGCGCAAAGCATACCCGTTGTTAACCAACGGTTGACTTCTACACCTTCTTTATTAAGTTTCTGGAAGTTGGCATCGCGGTCTTTTTTGATTAAGCGCGCAATTCTGTCAAACGTTTCTTCCCATGAGAGTTTTTCCCATTTATCCGAGCCGGGTGCACGGTATTCTGGGTATTTTAAACGACCTTCACTGTGGATGAAATCCACAAGACCAGCACCTTTAGGGCATAATGCACCGCGGTTTACTGGATGGTCTGAGTCACCTTCAATATGGAATATCGTTTCTTTTGCGTTTTTTGCGCCATCGCCCAGACTATACATTAATAGTCCACAACCGACAGAACAGTACGTACAGGTATTGCGGGTTTCGCGGGCTCTCAATAATTTATACTGACGCGAACCTGCTAGCGCAACTGCTGGTGCAAAACCGAGCGCTGCCGCTGTAGTACCTGCCATACCGCCAGCACAGATCTTAAAGAACTGTCTTCTGCTGACCTGCATGGGGTCTCTCCTCATCATACATTGCTTTTACTGACTCTGATTTTCTTCACGAAAATGGAGCTGATTGTTTTTTTATTCCTATTATCCCTAATAGGATCAGGTTCATTGCCTGATAGGTAGTGTAAAATCGTTTTACCCGTATTGTTATTATGTATTAATAAATTTAGGAATTCATCTTATGGATGAAACAAAATCGACAAAATTGTTAACTAAACGTGTAATCGTTGGCGTAGATCAAACAATTGTGCAACACAAAGGATCGCTTAACAGACAAGAAAGCGATTATATTGCACTCGAAGTTCCTGTTGCATTAGTGTACAACGGAATTTCCCACGTTGTTATGATGGCAAGCCCTAAAAATTTAGAGTTGTTTGCTGTCGGATTTTCTTTATCCGAAGGCATTATAGAATCTTCTAATGAAATTCGCAGTATCGAAATTGTTGAAAGTTGTAACGGAGGCATTGAAGTTCAAATTGAATTATCAAGCCGACGTTTTATGGGATTAAAAGAGCGACGCCGAAATATGACTGGGCGTACAGGTTGTGGTATTTGTGGAACAGAACAACTTGAAGAGGTTTTCCGTCCTATTACGCCATTACCTTTTACACAAACATTTGCACTTTCTAATCTTGATAAAGCGTTAGAACAGATGACGACAGTACAAGAAATTGGTGAATTAACTGGGTGTACTCATGCTGCTGTTTGGTTATCACCAGAGGGTGAAATGCAAGGTGGTTGTGAAGATGTGGGACGTCATGTGGCTCTTGATAAATTGTTGGGCATGAAAGCGCAAGAGAAGTGGTGTCAAGGGGCGGTATTAGTCTCTAGTCGAGCCAGTTATGAAATGGTGCAAAAAGCGGCTATGTGTGGTGCTGAAATATTATTTGCAGTTTCTGCGGCAACCTCTTTAGCTGTTGAGGTCGCTAATAAATATAATGTGACGCTGGTGGGCTTTTGTCGTCGAGGAAGAGCAACCGTGTTTACTCATCCACAACGACTAACTGATTAATGAGCATGAAACACATTAAAATAGGTGTAATAACTCTATATTCTCGTATTACACCTATTTGATCTTTCACTTTATTTATATTTATGACCACAGTTTACCTAGTGTGTAATCCCATTCTTGTGGCTTAATCGGAATCCGCCCTGCATTTGGAGTAAAGGTCATTTCGCTAAAGATAAGTCTATTTTCAGACATTAAAAAATCAACACGACAATAATTAAAGTTATCAGCCATTTTTGTGGCTAACTGCAACATTTTTTCAAATTGGATTGGTTTTTCAACCGGTTCTGGCGTGTTGGGATCTTCTAATGTGAAGGGTTGTAGTAGCCAGTCTGTATCATACACATTTATATACTCATTCCCTTTGGTATCAGAAATATCAATTTCAGCATAATGAGGATGACCATGAAAACAATGAAGACGGCAGGTTGTAGGGATCATAGGGCTTTGTGTATCAAACAAATCAATATATTCTTCACAAAGAATTTGAGGTTTAATATTTTTATAATGCCATTCTCGTGTAACAGGATAGAGATTACGTTTTAAATGAAAATGGAGCTTTTTTTTTGCTTTTTCAAAATCAAAGGTTGATTTATCGAGGCAGATCACCGTGCTTCCACTGTCATGATTGCATTTCAATACAAAGCGTGAAGGGAGTTGAGAGATATCTATTTCATCAGGGTGTGAATAAGTTTTAATAATAGGAACAAGGTAGGATGAGCCTATTTTTTCTATCACATAGTCTCTCACTTTAATCTTATCTGCCAAGCGCGTATAAATCGGATTTCTATCAAACAACATACGTGCATTGATTTTTTCATTTAGTGAAGTCGGTAGTTTAAAATTAGGCTGGTAACCTAAGTTACGAATGAATTTATTCTTTAAATAAATACGATCAGGTAATGCGATAGTACGAAATTTTTTGAAATAATATTCTATAATTTTCATAAGCGAATTTATATTTTAGTTTATTTCTTATATTAAGAAATAATTAAATTTATATTAAAAAAGTATTAACTTATTGAAGCAACGATAAGATGGTTAAATAAATATCTATTTATAATTTTTTTATTAATATAGATATCAACGCATCGATATTGAGAGTATTGACAGAAATTATTTTAAATTAATATAAAATAGCGACATTAAGAGAGAATTAACAAATGTAAAAATTGATTAAGAGAATATTAATTGGATGACCACTTAGTTATATGAATAGGTTTATCCCAATTATGAAAGCGTAATCCTTTACCTGTTCGATTGCCGTGAGTATCTAATATTTCATAATACTCTTCAACAATTTGGCTACGACCACGTTGCCATTCATTGGTTGTTGCAAAAGGATCGATTAAATAGATATCACCGACAACGGTATATAGCTCACCTAAATAGCGAATTTTTTTTGTACTGCTATTTGAATAATGAGAAAACATAATTTGGTAGGTTTTATAGTGTTCAGGTTGGCCATAAGGGCCATATTTCATCGCGATATAACGAATACCTTGAGGATCAGAGCGGTTTGTACCACCTGGAACGGGCATATCTGGGGTGATATTAAAAAGAGTATACCGAGAGCTTGCAGTAGGTTGTCTTAATGCTTGTCGATAGCTTTGTGTATCGAGTCCTGTGGTGTTCCATGTTCTGTCCACCAGCCCATTTCCTGCAAAACAGGAAACAGATAATCCTAATAATGAAAGAATTATAAATAGGGACTTAGCAAACATAAATACTCCTTTATTGCCATTATGATGCCAGAAAATAAGGGATCTATTCCGTGAAACAGAGATGTAGAACCCTGTTATTTCTTGCTGTAACCCCAATCGATTCCAAAAAGTTATCAAAAAGAGAAAATAAGTGATTTTATTTTGAGCAATAAATACGTTTTTATATCGAGAGAATATAAGGTTTAATAGGTGAAAACGTATGAACACATACCAAACATTGCGAGTCGCGACAGTGCAGTTTCAGCATAAAGCGAATGATAAAACTAATAATCTAGCGAAAATTCATCAATTTATTGATAAAGCGGCGACTGAAAAGGTAAATGTTTTAGTTTTTCCTGAAATGTGTATTACGGGGTATTGGCATGTTCCTAAATTATCGGAGCACTCAGTGTATGCATTAAGTGAAAGAATTTTGGATAGTAGATCATTAGCATTAATAAAACAAAAAGCGATAGAGCATCAGATGGCGATAGGTGTTGGGTTAATCGAACGGGATGAAGATAACTCTCTTTATAATACATGGGTTGTTTGTATGCCTGATGGCTTATTACATAAACATCGTAAATTACATGCCTTTGAACATCCAATCATCAATAATGGTGAGCAATACACTGTATTTGATACCCCTTGGGGCGTCAAAATAGGGATACTCATTTGCTGGGATAATAATTTGGTTGAAAATGCACGAGCTAATGCATTATTAGGTGCTGATATTTTGCTAGCGCCTCATCAAACTGGGGGCACAAATTCACGTAGCCCATATAGCATGAAGCCCATTCCTATGATTCTTTGGAAAAACAGACACCAAGATCCAAAATCATTACAAGATGCTTTTCAAGGAGAGCATGGACGAGGTTGGTTAATGCGTTGGTTACCAGCAAGAGCCCATGATAACGGGATGTTTGTGCTCTTTAGTAATGGAGTTGGGCGAGATGAGGAAGAAATTCGCACAGGTAATGCGATGATTATTGATCCTTATGGGCGAGTCGTAAAAGAAAGTAACGCTATTACTGATGATATGGTGATTGCTGATATTGATTTGACGTTATTAGAAAACTCCACAGGAAGACGTTGGCTAACAGGGAGAAGACCTGAGCTGTATTCTATTTTGACAACGAAATTGGGTAATGAGCAAGATCCTATCTCGGTACGATTTGGTAAAGCATAATTCAATAAAAAAACAACTCACATTTTGTTAGCTGTTTTTGTTTTAGCTAGAGAATAATTTCAAAGAAAGATAGAACATTTGATTTATCAGGTTGTTGGTGTTGGTTATTAATTTTATTTATTTATTCTATGATAGAATAATAAAAGGAAAAATAATGTAGGATTAATGATTAATCATGGACACTCGTTTATTGAATGCCTTTGTTGTATTGGCTGAAACCGAACATTTTGGCGAAGCATCATCACGGCTTTGTATTAGTCAGCCTGCACTCACAAAACAAATAAAAACATTAGAAACCCAATTGGGTATTACTCTTTTTCAACGTGGGCGCCAAGGTGCAAAACTCACGCCTGAAGGACAATATTTACTTAATCAATCTCAATCAGTATTAAGAGAAGTTCGTCTTTTAGAAAAACAGGCTCGCCAATTAATTGAGCCTCAAAAGATCGAGCTTTATGCTGGGTTTGGCTTGTCATCATTAAGCTTTATCACCCCTTTATTGGCTAAATTTAAGCAAAAATATCCTAATATAACGGTTCATATTGATGATATGCCCTCTAATATAATGGAAGACAAATTACTGTTAAGTGAACTGGATTTAGCTTTTTCACGTTTGCCTATTTCTGAGCCATTAAAAGGTCTCCAATTAGCACAAGAGAGACTAATGTTAGCTGTTCCAATACAAAATATTACGGTATTAGAGGTGGATGATAATCCATTACACTATTTTGATACGCTTGGGCTTATTCAACTTGTGCCTGAAAAAGGAGAAAAGCTTTATCAGCAGATCCATGCTTTTTTAAAGTATCATCAAATAAAGCCTCGAGTATTACAACAATCACAAGATATTCAAACACAATTGGCGTTAGTTGCAGCAGGTTTGGGGGTAGCTTTTGTTCCTAATAGTGCTGAATTTATCTGTGATAAGCAAAAAGTAACACTATTACCACTTTCTGGTTTATATACACAATGGGAAATAGGTATTATTTGGAATAATAATATTAAAAATAAAGAGCGTGATCTTCTTATAAATATAGTTTCTGAAGAAATAGATATAACCTAATTAATAAAAGAGTCTTTTTTATTTTTAGATGTGATTATGTTTATAATTTTATTATATATTAAATTATAAATACTCATTTAATATTAATTGGTTTTAAAATAAAGCGATTTAATTAATTGCGAGACTGTTCACAAAAATAAACATGAAATACTTATTGGTTTTTTATGTATTTAAATAAAAAATTAAAGTAAATCATTTAATTAATCTAATTATCATAACATAAGTAGGGTTAATTAAAATCGCTCTAATTAAAATGTGTTATTTACAATAAAAGAGATTTATTTAATATTACCTACGAACAACACAGCAAACTTTATATTCGTAAGTGAAGCTAGAAAGATAGATAAAATATTAATATTTCTGTAAGTGGCTACTTGTTATTTCTATTTATAATAAGTAGCCACACCCTCAAATAAATAATAAGGAAGTTATTATGAAAAAACGTAATAAATTAGTCTGCGCATTATTTATATTAATGGGCTCTCATGCAGTACATGCTGAAATTCACTTTAATCAAAGTGGTTCTCTGACTACGATGGTTGTTGGTGAAAGTGATGCAGTTAATCGAGGTCCTCATCAATCAGCTGGAGGAGAACCGGGTGTTGGTATTAGAACGATTGGATATGGTAAAAAAATTGGTTTTGCTTCGTTAACTTCGCCAAGAATGAGTGGTGGGGCGGATAGTAATGGAATTTACACTATTCAGCCTAACGAAAGTACGCCTGCTAGTCATCGTGATATGGGGGTCTTTCACTTTGCCAAAATCACGGATGCCAATGTCTATTTTGGTGACTGGGCAAAAACAACATCAGCAACGGATGCAACACACCAAACCTATTATGTTGGTAAAGATGTTACAACCACATTACCAACGGATAGTGCCACTTATACGGTAATGGGTATTAGTCGATACAGTGGTAGTAATCTACTTTCAGGTACGTTCGATGTTAATTTCTCACAAAAAGAAATTACAGGTTCGCTGACTAATAGCCAACGTACAGTTGATTTAGTAAGCGGAAATATTTATACCGCAAATAACCAAGTGACATTTTCTGCAGATGCAAAGGAAGGGTCAACATTCGGGGTTGTTGAAGGTGCCTTTTTTGGTGAAAGTGCAGAAGCCTTAGCGGGTATTGTGGTGTTTAGTACAGATCATAAAAAAGATATTGGTTTTGGTGGTATAAAAAATAGCAGTGACAGTGAATAAATGACAGCAAGCATGGATGCTTCTTGATTTTTTCAAAAATAATATTATAGATTTATTTGGTAAAACAATCGGTTAATTCTTTAAAAGTGGTATTAGTGGTTATTACGCTAAATGTTAGCAACAGATAATCTGGTATAGGGTTATCTGTTTTTTTTATCTAAATTAAACCGATTTAAAGGAATTGTTCTTTTGTTTTTATAAGGATATATCATGAATTATTATCAACTCTTAACTAGAGGGTTACTGGCTTTATTGCTTATTTTATTTTCATTTAATGGGAGTGCAAAAGAGAGCCGCGACAAACTACTTTATTATCTTGAAACAACGAGTACAGCTAAAGTAGGTCAGCAACTTTATCACTATTTGCAACAACAACAGTGGCAAAAAGCAGAAAGATTACTGCTTTATTATCAACAACAACCTCAACATGAAGCATTACTTGTTAATTACGCAAAGGCGTTATTGGCACAAAACAGAGGTGATTTTTTAAACGCTGAATTTTATTATCAGCAACAACTTAAGCAAAAAGCCGATTTTATCCCAGCTCAAACTGGGCTAATTCAACTTTACTTTCATTTACGAGAATATAAAAAAGCACAGCAACAACTTAATCAACTGAGCAATATTATTGATTTATCTAAAGATATTATCCAGTCTATTGAGTTTTATAAGGTTAAGTTAGCCTCTTATTTTCAAGGCCAACGTTTCTATCAACTTGGCTTTTTCTATGACGATAATATTAATCATGCACCTTACTTATCTGAAAAAATTGTCTCTCAATCCACTCAAGGAAAAACGACGCTAAGAGGTGCAAAACCTATTGCATCTACAGGAATTACTCATTATTTTTCTTTTTATCAACCTTTTATTATTTATTCTTACTATACTTTTTCTTCTTATACTTATGCTAGATATATAGATTATCACTCTCATCGTAACGCCAATTTTTTTGCATTATATACACAACTGGGTTATCGCTATCAAAAACCTCAATATCAGTGGTCAATAACACCTTATTACGAAATAAAATCATCACGGGAACAATATGAATATCAAGCATGGGGAAATGAAACACAGCTTTCTTATTTTATTAATAAAAAGCAAACTATTAATTTAAGCTTGGATTATAAAATAAAGAAATATCAAAAAACGTTAAATAATTTAAATAGTAAGCGATTTAGTTATAGTGCTTACCATAACTATTATTTTAATAATAAAATACACTTAGTTAATCAATTAAATTATCAGTTAGTTCGTAAAAAAAACACTTTATTAAATTATCATCTGTATGGTATAAAAACTGGTATTTATTATCCATTGTCAGCTAATTGGCATATCTCTCTTTTTTTACAGTATCAATTTAAATATTTTAATAACTATAATCCTTTATTAAAAAAGAGAAGAAAAGATAATAGTATTATTTTTACAACCAATATTAAAAGCAAATCACCTTTTGTTTTAGGGTTTTATCCCACAATTGAATTACGTTATACCCGAAGATTAAGCAATGTGGATTGGTTATATCAATATCAGCAACATGAAGTGTTATTTAAATTAGAAAAACAATTTTAATTAAATAAGTGACTTCCTTTATTAATTGAATAGGTAAAATAATGCATGTAATGCTTTTTAGAAAGCGGAAAATTGTGTCAATCTTCGTTTCTCTATCACTATTTTCTCCTTGCTTTTATCTGCAAGCCAAAGAAGATAAAACCAATCTTGGTCATATTCAAGTTTCTGATAATAAAGAAAAAGATAAACAGGGTTATTCACACGTTTATGAAAAAGATGTTTCTAATGTTTATTTAGGAAAAGAGCTATTAGAGCGTTATCAAGGCGTTTCTCCCGCTGATTTACTAAAAAGCGCCATTGGTGTTTATAGTGGTGAAGCGCGTAATGGGGGAGCGCTTGATCCTAATATTCGTGGTATTCAAGGGCAAGGTAGAATACCTGTTACTGTGGATGGGACAGAGCAGGCAATTACCGTTTATCGAGGTTATAGTGGTGCATCTAATCGTAACTATATTGATTCTAATCTGATTAGCAGTATCTATATTGAAAAAGGTCCCTCATTAACACCTGATATGAAAACGGGTATTGGTGGGGGTATTGCAGTAAAAACCCTAGATATTCGAGATATTGTACCTATTGGCGATTCTTTTGGTATCAATTTTAAAGGAGATATCAGTAATAACTCCACACGGTATAAAGAAGTTTATACAAATATGATTGAAGATTACCGCTATTATCCAACGTTTTATCAGCAAAATGCTTACATTATTGATCCTGCTTTAGAAATAACCCCTCAAAAAAGTAAAGTACAAAATTTTCAAGATTATTCATTTCGTCTTGGAGTAGGATTTGAAGAAGAAAAATTTAACTTATTATTTGCTTATGCTCTACGAGAGAAAGGAAATTACTTTGCAGGAAAAAGGAATGCCAAAAAATATAGTGAGAATAATAAAGACTTATTAGAATCCGTTCATGTAAGGGATGGAACAAGAAATTTTGAGCCTTATTTACCTTTTATTGCTCATATTTATCGTCCTGATAATGAAGTCCCTAATACCTCTAATCGTAGTCGCTCTCTTTTAGTTAAAGGAACGTTATTTCCTGAATTAATACACCGTTTTTCTATTAATTACCGATACACTGATTTACTATTTGGCGATATTATGCCATCACGTTTAAGTTGGGTTCGTTATGATAAAAATTTAGTCAATCAGTGGCCTCTGGGAAATATTACACAACAGGCAGGAATATTAACCTATCAATATAAACCAGAAGATAAAAAAACAGATTTACTATTAAGGCTATGGGGTAATTTAACTACAGGTCATACTAATACACGAGGAGGAAAACCAAGGGAGCCAAAACAAGTGGATCCATTTTCTAATAGAAATACACAATGGGATCTCAGTTATGAGACAGGATTTATTGATACATCTTCTCTTTATCAAGAGAACAATCGCTATGGTATCGATTTATCTTCTATATTTAAATTATCGCCTCAATTTTCTATTTCATTTTCCAGTAATTATCAGTTTGAAAAATTAGACAGTGATGAATTAGAAGTACCAGCCGGTTTTGATTTTGTTACCTCAGGGCGAGCAGGGCAACGTCATGAAATTAATTTAGCCCTTTCCACAGATTGGAAGCCACTTTCTTGGTTAGCCATTACTGCTGGCGGCAAATATCATTACTATCATTTAACGGATACTTTTTTAAATAATAAGCGACGGAATAACGTAAAAGGTTATGAGAAAACCTCATCAATAAGAGGCTTTATTCTTCCTTATCGACGAACTTTAACTGCTGAGGAATATTTATTATATAGAGCCTATCACCGTATTGATGTAGAAGGTTTACCGGAAGAACTAAAGAATGATCGACGTTATCCAGAAAGCTATAAAAAAATACGTGAGTTTGTACAATCTAAGTTTATTTACCCTGAATATGAAAACTTACCATTAGAAATAAAAGAAAAGATAATTAATAGTAATGGAGTTAAAAGAGTTCAAGTTGATATGATGCAGGATGATTTTCTTCGTGATAAACAAGGAAATCTCAACATAAAATCTTCTCAAAAACGTCTTATGGTCACTGAATATACAGTCTTACTTTATGATGAAAATGGAGAGTTACCTAAAAGTAAAAACATCTTCTTAAGTGGCTATGTTGATATTAATGAAAAAGTACCTGATCCAATTACAGGTGAACTAGTTAATAAGTATGAAATGGGCGTTTTTAATTCAATACCTATTTATCTTGATGATGATAAAGATAATTTTGCACTAGAGCCCAGCTATCATCATGGCGCATTTTCACCCTTAGTGTCTGCGACGGTATATGCCAACGATATATTACGTATTTATGGACGTTATACTGAGCAACTACGGTTACCTAATCTATTTGAAGACACCAGTGGTTTTTCTGGGTCCAAAGCGCGTTATTACGGTTTTAAATTAAAACCCGAACGTGCAAAAAGTACTGAGTTAGGTGTTGTTTTCGATTTGACAGATTGGCTAAATGTGGAGCGCCATGCCGATATTAAAGTTAATTATTTTCGTACCAATATTGAAAATGTGTTTGATAGAGATACGAATTGGCAAATTAGGCAATTTGAAAAGCAAATATTAGAGGGGTTAGAGGTTCAAGCTCGCTTTGATAATGGCTTTATTTTTATGGATACAGCTTTAGTTTATAGCCATAAAAATAAAGTATGTGATAAAAATGCTTTTAGTAACTATGATCCATTTGATTTTTTGGGTATTAAAGAGTGTATGACGGGTGGTTATCCTGGTGGTTTTTTACGTACCTCTATTCAACCTAAATATTCGGTTAATTTACATTTAGGTACTCGTTGGTTAGATAATAAATTAGAAATTGGTAGTCGCTGGCTTTATTCATCAGAAGTGGAAAATAAAGATGAAAAATGGCTAAAAGAAAAATTACCACGAGAAATGTACGGTCAAAATAATAATCCAATGCGTTGGGCAAAAGTCTTTACCGTTGATGCTTATATTAACTATCAATATAGCCCTAATTTATCTTTTGAAATAACGGGCAGTAATTTATTAAATGAATACTACATTGATCCTTTAACGCGATCAGGTATGCCTGCACCCGGAAGAACATTCCGATTAGGTATGACTGCACAATTTTAACTAAAAGAGAGTAAGGAGCTTTTATTTATGTTGGCACTTTCTGTCAGGCATCCGTTTAATATTTATTATTGGCTAATAGGCATATCATTAGTTTATATCGCCATATTAAGTTGGGTGTTGCGTTCACTTTCTATGACAGAAAGTGCACACCATATTCATCAGCAACAAGAAAATACATTATCCGTTTACCAAGTGGTATTTTCACCGCCCCAACAATCTACAGTGATACCTGAGCCGATTGAAAAAATTGAGCCTCAAGACACTGCCATTATTTTTCCGAGCGCTCAACAAGGTGAATTTGTTGAAGTACAAAAAAAGCCCCCTGAAAAAATAAAAGAAAAGCCGATACCTCTAAAACCAAAACCAATTACACCAGTAAAAAAACAGGTGGTGCAAGAAAAAGTAGAGCCGACAGAACAGCGTGAGTTAGAAAGCCAAATAGCGCAAACGACATCAGAAGCCTCGGCAGAAAGCTTGACGCAACATACGGCAAGTTCGTTAGCAGGAAGAAGTCATGCATTAAGCGAGAAAGGGATAGGGCAAGGCGGATCTGATAATCACTATATTAGCTCACTGCGTCGAGAAATAGAGCGTCATAAACGTTACCCATCACAAGCACGTCGTATGCAACATGAAGGTCAGGTGGTGGTGAGTTTTTCACTCACATCAGAAGGTGTGATTTCAAGGGTTGAGATAGAAAGTACCTCGGGTATTTCTTCCCTTGATAATGCGGCTATTGCTGCGGTTAAACGCGTAAAACCTATAGGTCCTAAACCCGAAAACTTATTGAATCCTTTGATTGTTTCATTAGATTTCGAATTAAATTGAGGATTGTCTAAAACACCTAAGTTTACATCGTACTTAGGTGTTTTTTAGGAACAACTATTAGAACATAACAGTAATATCTGCTAATACCGTATTCGGTTTAGAAAAGTGTAAATAGAAATAAAGATTTGATTCATTCTCATGAGTAAATAAACAATTTAATTCAAGCTGATAGGTACGAAAATAGGCTTTATTATTTGTGATAGGGTGATTAAGTAACGGCTTTATATTATAAATAATATTGTCTTGGTTAAGCCCAAGAGAAAACTCATTTGAGGCAATCAATGAACCATTAATCGCGTTACCCGTTCTTATAAACACTGATAATTGTTGTTCGTTTTCAGCTGCACACTGTAATAATATTTTCATCTTCTGGGCGGAATTTGTTTTACCTATGGGTTCTTCTGAAGGTAAGCAAAAATAGGCCTCTTGATTTAATAAAATACAGTTTTTACCTACCAGCATATCGCTATAACCAGATTGGGCGTTACTTAACTTTGTATCAAACCCATGATTTAAATCTAACTCATAGCTTTTTTGCGGTACAGGTAAATGGTTTTCAGTTTCTAATAAAAGAGATGCGTAGCCATCATAAAAACGAAATATTGGTGCTGACTCTGTTAGCCAAGCGCCAGAATCATCATGGCATTGTTTACCATTATGTCGGCTTAAATAAAGGTTTACACCATTAAAACAGTAACCTGGAATATTGAGATAGGATTTGTTCTCTCTGTTACCTTGTCCAAGAGTAAAGCTATCATTATTTACATCATCAAGCACCATATAATGTAAAGTGCCCCAAGGTGTATCAGAAATATAGCGAACAGAAGGTAAAATTTGAGAGGGCGATAAATAGGCTTTATTACTATCTGGTGTGAAGAATGTTCTTGTTTTCACGACATCTTGGTTATCACCCGTCACACCATAACAGCCTTCATATTGAAAACTATCGGCCACTTTTTCAACGCTGAAATAGTTGTGTTTAATGCGAATAATGGCATCAATATGGGAATACGTTTCGATACTTTGCAACATTGATGTTCGGTGTAATATGTCTTTTCCTATATCAAAATAAGCGTTGTAATAACTGATTTTTGGATCATGACTATAGTCATTTCCATATAACTCTAAGCTATTCCAGCGAGAAAATGGGGTATTTAACTCAATGGCAAAACTTCGTTTTACCCAAGTCTGATAAAAAGAGAGGCCGGAGGTATAGATACCAGATAAAAAAGTATTACTTTTATTGTAATCATCTTTAAATATCCCAGAGGTTTGCTGATAAATTGCAGTATGAATTTCACGATTGAACTTATCTATACTTTCTCTTAATGTTCTTAAATTACTTTTAAAGTAATTATCACTTAATCCTAGGCTATCTTTATTGGTCAGAATATCGCAGTGTGCTGCAACAAAAAGTGCGCAACAATGGCAGTAAAAAGGGAGTCCTGCTGATTGTGCTAAATTTAAAACTAGCGGTTGTTGAGAAATAACCGTCGTAATAACATCATCGAAACGGTTTAGTACTTGTTCTTGTAAGTCTTTTTTTTGTTGCTCAGAATAATTCGCGTTAGGATCAAGATAACGGGAGAGAGTATCAGAAAATAGTTGGTAAACATCAGAAATTCCTTCCGTAGTTAACTTGATAATTTTGACATTATTGTCAGTAATTTTTGCATCAATAATATGAGAGACATGTTCAATAATCTGGTCAGCGAGAGATCTATCTTTCATATTTTTATTCATCATATTAAAGAGCGCTGAAGTGACTTTGGATAATACACCGCCAACAACAGGTACTAAGCCAATAATATGTCCAATAACTGTTTGTCCGACAATAATGGGGGCATTGAGTGGATCTTGTTCATTAAATTTATCTACAATTGTAGGCAATACATTACTGTTACGATTAATCATATCTAACATACCATCTTGTAATTCTTGATAATCGATACAATGTAATTGCTGTGTAGCGGGTAATGATGACGGACTCATGGCGATTTTTAATGGGTTTAAATGCATAACTGAAGCTCCTTATTTGAACTAATTCCAATGCTCGATTAATTCGGGTTGCCCTGATAATCCGTTATAAACCGCAATAGAAAATTGAGAGCCCCGGATGTCGACAGATAAGTAATCGCCTTTAAATAAAGCGCCACTGTTATAAACAGGAATATCACCAAAGATCTCACTTCCTCCATAGCGATTATCCTGCCCAACATAATGGGTATGACCAACAAATACAGCTTTCACACCATAATGCTCAAGCATGTATTTAAAGAATGAGAGTTCCTCTTGTGAAGAGTTTTCAGGAAAGTGTTGGTTACCATCATGAAAGTTTAACACGATGGTTTTATTACGATTTCTTGCTTGAATTAAATCTTTTTCTAACCAATCAATTGAATCGGTGACTGTAATTGTGGATGCAGCCCAGTGATCAAGCACGACATGATAGGTAGGATAGTTTTGTAATTGTACAAAATGAATATCACCATACTCCCAAGAATAGGCTTTACTGCCGGAATATTCGCTACTATCAGCTCTAAAGTTTTCAGAAGTTGCATAATGTTGATATTCTTCAATACGGTAGTGCATATCAAATACCATGCCACGAGCACAGGCATTCATACTGTAATCAGAATTACCAGGCTCAGCGCAATCACCAACATTATTTTGATAGTCATGGTTACCAAGACCGACATAGGTGTTAAATCCTAATGGGGATGGGGCAAAAAGAGAACGAAAACTTTCTCGTTGGTAACGACGACCGAATTCAGTTAAATCACCATTGATAATGCCAAAAGCAAATGATTTCTCATGGTGTAATAATTTGATGCTATCTCTGACTTTTCTAACGGTAGATCCCCAACGGTCTTGGTCATTATTGGGGTCGTTATTATCTAGATCCAGTCGCCAAGGTTGAGGGTCGGACATGACGATAATGTTGTAATCTGTCGATTTTGGGGATGTCATTTCTATATTCCTTTTTACTGAAGTTGAGGACCTCCTTTTTGACTCAATAGATAAATAACTACAATTTCAAAGTTTGTTAGTAATATATGGAAAAATAAAATAGAAGAAAAATAAAAAGCAATACTTTATTAATGCGTACCGCTTTTTATTTATATGATAAAAGAATTAAATTACATTTTTTTGTGATTTATTTGCAATCCAAAGTCCACTCATTTTCATGGCATAACCAAATAAAACACCGACAATTAATGAAGGGATAGTTTGAGGGAGATCCCCTTGAGCGGCAAATAGAGTGCATGCTCCAATAAATGTCCCTGGGATATAAGCAAGCAGAGCGCTTTTGGCTTGAATACACATCACGAAGGCAATCACACCCGTTACGGCATAACCAAAAATAGAGATATCATTAAATACTTGGCTACCATAAATAATCGCTAATGCCCAAATAATGCCACTCATAATGGTTGCTATAGTGACAACTAACCCTTTAATGCCTTCTTTAGGGTAAGCGAAATAAGCAGTACAACCTAAGAAACCAGCCCAGCTTAATAAACCAAATTGATTGGCAATAAATGCCCAAATGGCCGAAAGAATGCCTGTTGTCAGCGCAGTAAAATAAAGCGTTCTCACGATAGACTCTTAAATATAAGGGGGATATTTACCCAGTTAACTAAAGGCGAAGTTTATCATTCTGGTGGACTGCTAATCTATATTTAGATCATAAAAAAGCACAATTAATAAAGGTATTAATACATACTTTAGATATTGATTTTTATTAAAAATAGAAAAAATAAAAAGTAAACGATTGCGTAATTAAATTTGAATGAACGTATTTTCAAGCGTCTCTGCTATTAATTTATAAAATCATCTGGGTATTAATAAGAAAGAATAAAAAGGTATTTTATATAAAGCATAAAAGCGAAATTGTTTATATGAACTATTGTTCTTTAATAATTAATATGAGTCGTTTTTGGCTAAACAGTCAGAAATGACGGCGTTATTTTTAAGAGAAATGGTAGCGTGTAAATCTTAGCTTACCTGTTATAACCGGTAATGCAGAAATGACACGCTATAGGTGGTAGAAAATAGAAGGTTACTTCCCGATACAGAAACTAGAGAAAATACGACCTAATAAATCATCTGAAGTAAATTCACCCGTGATTTCACTTAAGGCTTGTTGAGCAAGTCTTAATTCTTCTGCTAATAACTCACCCGATTTTGCATAAACCAATTGTTCATGACCTTGGCGTAAATGTTCTGCCGCGGTATTTAAGGCTTGCAAGTGGCGACGACGAGCCAAGAAACCACCTTCAGTATTACTATTAAAGCCCATCGCTTCTTTTAGGTGATCGCGCAGTAATTCGATACCCATACCATCACGGGCGGATAAGCGGATCATTGGGTAGTTACCTTGTGCCGTGATCTCGACATTTTCACCGGTCAGATCGGATTTGTTACGAATAACAGTAACAGGCAAGGTATTTGGTAAACGAGCCATAAATTCAGGCCAGATATCTTCAGGCGCTGTTGCATCGGTTGTGGTGCTATCAACCATAAATAGTACTCTGTCTGCTTGCTCAATCTCTTTCCAAGCACGTTCAATACCTATGCGTTCAACTTCATCACTTGCTTCACGTAAGCCTGCAGTATCGATAATATGCAATGGCATACCATCAATATGAATATGTTCGCGCAATACATCACGAGTCGTTCCCGCAATATCTGTGACAATGGCGGCTTCTCTGCCAGCTAAGGCGTTTAATAGGCTCGATTTACCTGCATTAGGGCGACCTGCAATAACGACTTTCATCCCTTCGCGTAATAAGCTACCTTGGCGAGCTTGAGCGCGAACATCATCTAATTCAGCAATAACGGCGTTAAGTTTTCCTTCGATGATACCGTCAGAAAGAAAATCTATCTCTTCGTCTGGGAAATCAATAGCTGCTTCAACATAGATACGTAGATGAGTTAATGACTCCACCATCTCGTTAATATGAGAGGAAAATGTACCTTGTAGAGAATTAATTGCTGAACGGGCGGCTTGTTCTGAGCTGGCATCAATTAGATCAGCAATCGCTTCTGCTTGTGCTAAATCGAGTTTGTCATTTAAAAAAGCACGTTCAGAAAATTCCCCCGGGTTTGCAATACGCACACCTGGGATCTGCAAAATACGTTTTAGTAATAAATCCAGAATAATCGGACCACCATGGCCTTGTAGCTCTAAAACATCTTCACCCGTAAATGAGTTTGGGTTAGGAAAGAAAAGAGCGATACCCTGATCAAGTACTGAGTTGTCATCATTGCGAAATGGCAGGTAATCGGCATAACGTGGTTTAGGCAACTTACCTAAAACAGTTTGCGCCACAAGGGCCGCTTTGGGGCCAGAAACGCGTAGGATACCGACACCGCCTCTTCCCGGAGGTGTGGCCTGAGCGACGATAGTATCAGTGCTATGCATGGTGTACTCGCTTAATCAGAATAATCATATCAATATAAAAACAGAAGGCGGTCATTGTAGACCGCCTTCGCTATTTTATGTCACTTTCCTTTGAATGTAACCAAGGAAGAGGTTTTTCCTCATGAGACTTTATTTTTTGTCTCTACTGTGTAAGCCACGTTTTTCCAGGCCGCGGTAAATTAACTGCTGCTGGATGATGGTCACTAAGTTACTGACGATATAGTACAGAACCAGACCTGATGGGAACCACAGGAAGAATACGGTAAACACAACTGGCATAAAGGTCATGATTTTTTGTTGCATCGGATCAGTCACTGCTGTTGGCGACAGTTTCTGAATGATGAACATTGTTACACCCATTAATAATGGCAGGATGTAGTACGGATCTTGTGCAGACAAGTCTTGGATCCATAACATGAATGGCGCATGACGTAATTCAACTGAGCCCATCAGCATGTAATACAACGCAAGGAAGATTGGCATCTGGATAATTAGTGGTAAACAACCCCCCAGAGGATTCACTTTCTCTTGTTTGTATAACGCCATCATTTCTTGGCTCATACGTTGTTTGTCATCACCAATACGTTCACGCAGTGCAGCCAGTTTGGGTTGCAATAAACGCATTTTCGCCATGGAGGTGTACTGCGCTTTGGTCAGCGGGTACATGATACCACGAACGATAAAGGTGATCATGATGATGGAGAAGCCCCAGTTACCGATAAAGCTGTGAAGGAATTTCAGCAGTTTAAACAGTGGCTGAGAGATAAACCATAACCAACCGTAGTCTACAGATAGGTCTAAATGTGGTGCGATAGCGGACATTTCTGACTGAATTTCAGGGCCAACCCATAATGTAGAAGTGATATCCGCTGTACTATTGGGAGCAATAGTGACAGGTGCTGATTTATAACCAATCAGAGCAATAGATTTATTTTCTAAAGTAATAGAGTAGAAGTTATTGTTCTGACTATCTTTAGATGGGATCCATGCTGTTGCGAAGTATTGTTGTAACATCGCAACCCAACCATTATTTGTGGTTATAGATAAGTTTTTATCTTCGATATCACCAAAACTATATTTTTTATAGTTGGTTTCGTCTGAGGAGTATGCCGCACCACGATAAGTGTGTAGCGCAAAGTTGCTGCTACCCGTATCGCGACTTTCTGGCAATTTAACAGATTGTTTTAACTGACCATAGAAGTTCATTGTCAGTGTCTTATCTGTTGTATTCTCAATTTTGTATTCAATACCGATATCGTACTGGCCTTTTTTCAGAATGAAGGTTTTGACGAATTTTACGCCTTCTTCATTCACAAAAGTCATAGGTACACGTAATTCATCTTGATTTTCACCAAGTACGAAGTCGTTTTTATCAGCACTATAAATTGGGCGAGATTTCTGATCTGGGCCATCAGGGCCGATTAAGCCACTTTGAGCCTGATACAGGAATTGAGGTGTAGTTTCCAGTAAACGGAAAGGTGTCTGTGAATTAAGCTCGGCGGGATAGGCTAACAAATCAGCCTCATCGATTGTACCGCCCTGAGTATTGATACTAAGATCAAGTACATCAGTTTTTACGGTAATCAATTTTGCCTGCTCATTGCTGTTACCAGTTACAGCAAGACTATCACTACTCGGCATGTCCGCTTGTTGCGAGATCTGAGTGGTAGTGGTGGTGTTTTGTGAAACTTTATCACCCTCCCACTGCTGCCAGATCAGGAAAGAAACGAACAGCAAAGCGATGAATAGAAGATTGCGTTGCGAATCCATCGTTAATTTTCTCTGTTATCGTCGTTTTTTCTAGGTGGGACAGGATCATCACCACCTTCGTGTAAAGGGTGGCATTTTAATATGCGTTTCACTGTTAACCAACTACCTTTTATCATTCCAAACCTGCGCAATGCCTCAATTCCATAATGAGAGCACGTAGGATTAAAACGACAACGAGGCCCCAACAGAGGACTAATCCCCAGTTGATAGCCCCTAATCAGCAAGATCAGGATTTTTGAGCCAAGCGACAATGACGACGCCATAATTTACCCAACACTTCCGTCAATTGGTGGTTATCAAGTTCAGCAACCCCTTTTCTTACTAATAACACAAAATCCATCGGCGGTAATTCATGCTGATGTAAACGAAAGTATTCACGGGCTAATCGTTTAATACGATTACGCTCATGAGCACGTTTAACGTTTTTCTTTGCGATAGTTAGACCGATGCGGGGATGCCCCAGCTCATTCTGGCGACCCAAAATAGTAACTTCTGGTGAACTCGCGCGTTGTGGTTGCTGGAAAACAAAATTGAAATGCTTGGGAGTTAACAAACGTAACTCCCTTGGAAAAGCGAGCTTAACCACGGAATGGTTAGCTTTTATTATTTCGAAGAAACGGTCAGACGAGAGCGGCCTTTCGCACGACGGCGAGCCAGAACCTGACGACCATTTTTAGTGGCCATACGAGCGCGAAAGCCGTGGTTACGGTTGCGCTTCAGTACAGACGGTTGAAAAGTGCGTTTCATGGCGATTTCTACCTACTTAATATTATTACTGATTCAGCAAATGCGTTGACAGACAGGCGTGCAATAAATAAACAAACCAGTACTTCAATCGCAGCATCAATGATGGAAAGATGCGGGATTGTAATAAAATCACTCAAATGCGTCAATCAAGATGACGCTTTAAGTACCGATTTTTGTCGTCTTTTTTAGCAAACCCGATAATCAATCCTGACTTATGCGCAACGAGTACGCTTATTATCGACCTAAAAGAGAGTCTTAATAAGTGACTTTGTTGGTACAAGCACGCAGGGTGCAAGATTATACGGACTCATGGTGAAAGCGCAAGGATCTTTGGTGGATCAAATGAGAGATATTTGATCACTTACCATAAGAAAGAGAGATTTATACAAAGAGAAAGTTATCCCCAATTGCTATTTATAGGGCGACTCAAGTACACTAGAACGCCTTTGCATATTTCATTTGGTGAATTATCACAAATCGGCAAGCCTGTGGATAAAAACCATAAAAACTGTGCAAAAGAAAGAGGATCTTCGTTTCATTTTGCGATATGATCCCCCGTCACGATCAGAATAGCCAGTCTGCGATCGTGAGTCACGATGTAAAAAAATCGTTGTCACCAAGAGTTGTTCCTTATTAAGAATTGAAGAGGAACGGTGTTGTGCACTTTGTATTTAGGCACACAGTGTTTAACTGCATTTTTCCTGTTTATTTTTTAGTCTTGTTTTTTTAGGGGAGTTCGCCGTGTCACTTTCGCTTTGGCAGCATTGTCTTGCCCGATTGCAGGATGAGTTACCTGCCACTGAATTTAGTATGTGGATACGTCCCTTGCAGGCAGAACTAAGCGATAATACGCTGGCGCTGTATGCACCTAATCGTTTTGTTTTAGATTGGGTGAGAGAAAAATACATTAATAATATCAACGCATTACTAGTGGATTTTTGTGGTTCTGAAGTCCCTTCCCTACGTTTTGAAGTGGGTAATAAACCGGTATCAACACGGACAACGGAAAGTATTCCTAAAGCTGTTGTGCATCCGACAGTCAATACGGCACCCACGTATAGTCAGTCTGTTCGCCCTAGCTGGGATAATCAACCCGCATCTCAACTGCCTGAGCTTAATTATCGTTCGAACGTTAACCCAAAACATAAATTTGATAACTTTGTTGAAGGTAAATCAAACCAGTTAGCAAGAGCTGCCGCGAGACAAGTTGCTGATAATCCTGGTGGTGCTTATAACCCACTTTTTTTATATGGTGGAACTGGGCTGGGTAAAACGCACTTGTTGCATGCTGTAGGTAACAGCATTATGGAACGTAAAGCAAATGCAAAAGTGGTTTATATGCATTCTGAGCGTTTCGTTCAAGATATGGTTAAAGCGTTACAAAATAATGCGATAGAAGACTTTAAACGCTATTACCGTTCTGTGGATGCGCTATTGATTGATGATATTCAATTTTTTGCCAATAAAGAGCGTTCACAAGAAGAATTTTTTCATACCTTTAACGCATTGTTAGAGGGTAATCAGCAAATTATTTTAACATCAGACCGTTATCCGAAAGAGATAAACGGTGTTGAAGATAGATTAAAATCACGCTTTGGTTGGGGATTAACGGTGGCGATTGAGCCACCTGAACTTGAAACTCGAGTGGCGATTTTGATGAAAAAAGCGGATGAAAACCAAATTCAGTTACCTGACGAAGTGGCCTTTTTTATTGCCAAAAGACTTCGTTCTAACGTCCGTGAGCTTGAAGGTGCATTAAACCGAGTGATTGCAAACGCGAATTTTACAGGTCGTGCGATTACTATCGACTTTGTACGTGAAGCATTACGTGATTTGCTCGCTCTACAGGAAAAATTAGTCACTATCGATAATATTCAAAAAACAGTTGCTGAATATTATAAAATTAAAGTTGCTGATTTACTGTCAAAGCGGAGATCCCGATCGGTTGCCCGTCCGAGGCAAATGGCAATGGCGCTGGCAAAGGAACTCACAAACCACAGCTTGCCTGAAATCGGGGATGCCTTTGGTGGTCGTGATCATACAACTGTTCTTCATGCATGCCGAAAAATAGAGCAATTGCGTGAAGAAAGTCACGATATCAAAGAAGATTTTTCTAACTTAATCAGAACATTATCATCCTAGCGCTATGAAATTTATCATTGAACGTGAACAGCTTCTTAAGCCGCTACAACAAGTGAGTGGCCCTTTAGGTGGTCGTCCTACCTTACCCATTTTAGGTAATTTATTGCTTAAGGTGACTGAAAACACTTTATCATTAACGGGAACTGACCTTGAAATGGAGATGGTGGCAAGAGTTAATCTTAGCCAATCTCATGAAATTGGCGCCACAACTGTTCCTGCGCGTAAGTTTTTTGATATTTGGCGTGGGTTACCAGAAGGTGCTGAAATCAGTGTTGAGCTCGATGGTGATCGCCTTTTAGTGCGTTCAGGTCGTAGTCGTTTTTCGTTATCAACCTTACCTGCATCTGATTTTCCTAACTTAGATGATTGGCAAAGTGATGTTGAATTTACCTTGCCTCAAGCAACATTAAAACGCCTCATTGAGTCCACACAATTTTCAATGGCGCATCAAGATGTGCGTTATTACCTCAATGGTATGTTGTTTGAAACTGAAAATACAGAATTACGCACAGTGGCAACAGATGGACACCGTTTAGCGGTTTGTTCAATGGATATTGGACAATCTTTACCTGGGCATTCTGTTATTGTTCCTCGTAAAGGTGTCATCGAATTGATGCGCTTACTCGACGGTGGTGGTGAAAGCTCACTGCAACTGCAAATCGGTAGTAATAATCTACGTGCTCATGTAGGTGATTTTATTTTCACCTCGAAATTGGTTGATGGACGTTTTCCTGACTATCGTCGGGTATTACCGAAAAACCCAACCAAAACAGTGATTGCGGGTTGTGATATCCTTAAACAGGCATTTTCTCGTGCTGCAATTTTATCAAATGAGAAATTCCGTGGTGTGCGTATAAATCTCACGAATGGTCAATTGAAAATTACAGCAAACAACCCAGAGCAAGAAGAAGCAGAAGAGATTGTTGATGTCCAGTATCAAGGCGAAGAAATGGAAATTGGCTTTAATGTCAGTTATCTCCTTGATGTCTTGAATACCTTGAAATGTGAAGAAGTTAAGCTGTTGCTAACGGATGCTGTTTCAAGTGTTCAAGTTGAGAATGTGGCAAGTTCTGCCGCGGCTTATGTTGTTATGCCAATGCGTTTATAATAGCCACTAAGATGATTTTATCCCGTTTATTGATCCGCCATTTTAGAAATATTGAACAAGCGGATCTGCCATTAGCGGATGGCTTTAATTTTCTTGTTGGGCCAAACGGAAGTGGTAAAACAAGTATACTTGAAGCGATTTATACCTTAGGACATGGACGAGCATTTCGTAGTTCTCAAGCAAATCGCGTGATCCAACATGATGAACATGAATTTATTCTTCATGGGCGCTTAAGTGGGCTTAATGACGAGAGCCGTGGCTATGCGATTGGATTGAGTAAAGATCGCGAAGGTAATAGCACGGTACGCATTGACGGAAGTGATGGTCATAAAATTGCAGAATTAGCTAAATTGTTACCGATGCAATTAATTACACCAGAAGGTTTTACCTTGCTAAATGGTGGGCCTAAATATCGTCGCGCGTTTATCGATTGGGGTTGTTTTCATAATGAACCTCGATTTTTCGCCGCATGGTCTGATTTAAAACGTGTTTTAAAACAACGTAATGCGGCACTAAGGCAAGCAACGTCTTATCGACAGCTGATGCCTTGGGATAAAGAGCTTATCTTATTAACGCAACAGATAAGTGAATGGCGAGCTCAATATACTGAAGATATCGCTAAAGATATTGAAGAAACGTGTCGTCTGTTTCTACCTGAATTTTCGCTGAAAGTCAGTTTTCAGCGTGGATGGGATAAAGAAACTGATTATGGTGAATTGCTAACACGTCAATTTGAACGTGATAAAATGTTAGCATACACCTCTCTTGGTGCTCATAAAGCGGATCTACGTATTAGAGCAAACGGCACGCCAGTAGAAGATATGTTGTCACGAGGTCAGCTCAAGCTATTGATGTGTGCATTGAGATTGGCACAAGGTGAATATTTCACTCGTAAGAATGGGCAAAGATGCCTGTATCTGCTCGATGATTTTGCTTCCGAATTAGATGCAAGTCGGCGTCAATTATTAGCCGAGCGTCTAAAATCTACGCAAGCTCAAGTGTTTGTTAGTGCGATAACACAAGGGCAAGTGAAAGATATGCTAGATGTAAATAGCAGGCTATTTAGCGTAGAACGTGGCAAAATAGAGGTTAAACCATAGGAATAAAGCGAGAAACGTTGATGTCGAATACATATGACTCCTCAAGTATCAAAGTATTAAAAGGGCTGGATGCGGTGCGTAAGCGCCCGGGGATGTACATCGGGGATACAGATGATGGAACCGGTCTGCATCACATGGTCTTCGAGGTGGTCGACAACGCAATCGACGAAGCCCTCGCGGGTTTCTGTGATGAGATAATTGTCACTATCCATTCAGATAACTCCGTCTCTGTTCGAGATGATGGTCGTGGAATTCCAACCGGCATTCACCAAGAAGAGGGTGTTTCAGCAGCAGAAGTCATTATGACGGTTCTGCATGCCGGGGGTAAATTCGATGATAACTCCTATAAAGTCTCTGGTGGACTTCATGGTGTAGGGGTTTCTGTTGTTAATGCGTTGTCTGAAAAACTTGAACTGACGATTCATCGCGATGGAAAAATCCATCAGCAAATTTATCGTCATGGTGTACCTGATGATCGCTTAAAAGTGATTGGTGATACTGAAAAATCTGGCACATTTGTTCGCTTCTGGCCAAGTCTTGAAACCTTTAAAGGTGAGACCGAATTCCAGTATGACATTTTAGCAAAACGTCTTCGTGAGTTGTCATTCTTAAACTCCGGTGTTTCTATCCGTTTAATCGATAAACGCGATAATCGTGAAGATCATTTCCACTATGAAGGCGGTATTAAGGCATTCGTTGAATACTTAAGCCGTAACAAAACACCGATTCATCAAAATGTATTTTATTTCTCAACTGAAAAAGATGGCATCGGTGTTGAAGTGGGGATGTTGTGGAATGATGGTTTCCAAGAGAATGTTTATTGCTTTACCAATAATATTCCACAACGCGATGGTGGTACCCACTTAGTTGGTTTCCGTACGGCAATGACACGTACGCTAAATAACTATATGGATAAAGAAGGCTTTAATAAGAAATCAAAAATTAGTGCAACGGGTGATGATGCGCGTGAAGGCTTGATTGCGGTTGTTTCTGTTAAAGTACCTGATCCTAAATTCTCATCGCAAACAAAAGATAAACTAGTTTCTTCAGAAGTTAAAACAGCAGTAGAAACGCTGATGAATGAGAAGCTGGTCGAGTATCTGTTAGAAAATCCAAACGATGCAAAAATTGTTGTCGGTAAAATTATTGATGCCGCTCGTGCTCGTGAGGCTGCGCGTAAAGCACGTGAGATGACACGTCGTAAAGGCGCATTAGACTTAGGTGGTTTGCCGGGTAAATTAGCAGACTGTTCGGAACGTGATCCTGCTTTCTCTGAACTGTACTTAGTGGAAGGGGACTCTGCGGGAGGCTCTGCCAAACAAGGACGTAACCGTAAAACACAGGCTATTCTTCCGTTAAAAGGTAAAATCTTAAACGTTGAGAAAGCGCGTTTTGATAAAATGCTAGCATCTCAAGAAGTCGCAACGTTAATCACTGCATTAGGTTGTGGTATTGGCCGTGATGAATATAACCCAGATAAGTTGCGTTATCACAGCATTATCATTATGACGGATGCTGACGTCGATGGTTCTCATATTCGTACACTATTACTGACATTCTTCTATCGTCAAATGCCAGAAATTATTGAACGTGGTCATATTTTTATTGCTCAACCACCGCTTTACAAAGTGAAGAAAGGGAAACAAGAGCAATATATCAAAGATGATGACGCGATGGACGAGTATCTGATGTCGATAGCACTTGATGGTGCGGCACTTTATATCAGTGAACATGCGCCAGCAATGCACGGTGAGCAACTTGAAAAACTGGTTGTTGACTACCATGCTGCACATAAAATTATTCGTCGTATGGAGCGTATTTATCCACTGAGCATGTTAAACAGCTTGGTGTATCACGCAACACTCACAGAAGAAGATTTATCTGACAAAACTAAAGTTGAAGAATGGATGAGTGGCTTGGTCAACCGTTTAAATAATACGGAAGAGCAAAGCAGTACTTATAGTTATACCATCACTCAAAACGATGAAAATCGTTTATTTGAGCCAGTATTACGTATCCGTACTTACGGTATCGATACAGACTATAAACTGGATTATGACTTTATCCACAGCAGTGAATATCAACGTATTACTCATTTAGGTGACATTATTGGTAACCTGATTGAAGAAGGTGCGATTATTGAGCGTGGAGAGCGCCGTCAGGCGATTTCAAGCTTTGAAGAAGCACTTGAGTGGTTAACAAAAGAATCACGTCGTGGTCTTGCTGTACAGCGTTATAAAGGTCTTGGTGAAATGAACCCAGAGCAGTTATGGGAAACCACGATGAATCCAGATACACGTCGTATGATGCAAGTGACCGTTAAAGATGCAATTGCAACGGATGAGCTATTTACTACGCTAATGGGGGATGCGGTTGAACCTCGTCGTGCCTTTATTGAAGAGAATGCGCTGAAAGCTGCCAATATTGATATCTAATTTTAGATTCGATAGATTAGAAAAAGCGGAGCCGTAAAAACGGCTCCGCTTTTTTGTTGATAATAATAACGCTTATCCGCGTTGTCCTATTAAACGGCACAGCATTTCGGTCACTAAATAGCTCTTTTCAAATGAGCTAATAGGCAAAAATTCAAAACGAGAGTGGAAATTCAATGCCCCAGTGAAATAGTTTGGTGTCAGTAATCCTCTTGCTGAAAGTGCAGAGCCATCTGTTCCTCCTCGCATTGGGATCACGTTAGGTTGAATGTCTAATTGTTTTAATGCTTCAAAAATAAGTTCGATAGCAGTGCGATCTTCCCCAATGGAGTCGCTGATATTGCTATACACATCGACAATTTCATAGTCGATTTGTGCACGAGGGTGGCGAGCACGTAGTAATTCAACAGATTGTGCAATGTATTGTTTACGTGCTTCATAGCTTTTCTTGTCGAAATCACGAATAGCCATTTTAATCACTGCATTATCAGGATTAGCGATTAAATCAGTGACATAGAAATAACCTTCACGATGCTCGGTGTGCTCTGGTGTATCAAAACGGTCAAAACAGCCAATAAAATCATGAGCAACACGAATTGGGTTTAATAAGACGTTTTTTGCGGACATTGGGTGTGCCGTAATACCTTTTACGGACACATTAATGGACGCTGCATTAAAGGTTTCATACACGACTTCTCCTAATGCACAGCAATCAATGGTGTAAGCAAAATCAACATTGAAGCGAGATAAATCCATCAATTTAGAGCCACGTAACCCAATTTCTTCATCAGGTACAAACGCCACATAGATATCACCGCAATCAAAATCAGCGTGTTGAAGTTTATCCATTAACGCCATAACCACGGTGATCGCCGCTTTATTATCAGCACCTAACACACTTGTACCATCACTGAAGATAATCTCTTCACCAATATAAGGTGTGGCTTCGGGGTGTTCTTGAGCTTTAAACCAGATATCCTTCTCTTTATTTAAGCAGAGATCGTTTCCCTCATAACGCAGTGTTTGCGGGTGAATGTCTGGCGAAATACCTACATCAACAGTATCAAGGTGGGCAACAAAGCCCACTTTCGGTGCATTCGGCTTATTGCCTGGCCTCATGGCATATAAAATGGCATGAGAATCGATATAGATATCTTTTAATCCATAAGTTTCTAACTCTTTAGCTAGTAATTTTGCTAACTCAAGTTGCCCTTGTGTGCTGGGTACCACAGATGCAGATGCATCACTTTGGCTTTCAATTGCCAGATAACGGAAGAAACGCTGTTCTAATTTTTGACCTAGGGTGTTCATTATCATGTTGTTCCTAATTTAGTTATTTTTATAAGTGTGAGCTAAGAGGCGGGTTGCCATGTATATCCGCTGTCAAAACCCAGAGGAATATCGAGCCCCCAGAAAATAAACAGTGTCGTTGTTAATACAATAAGCAAGCCAATAGTGAATGGGATCATCATTGAGCACAGTGTGCCGATACCTGCCCCTTTATAGTATTTTTGGCAATACATCAAAATGAGTGGATAGAATGGGAACATCGGTGTACTCACATTCATTGCGGAATCACTGACACGAAACGCGGCTTGCGTTAATTCAGGTGAAATACCGACAGCCATTAACATTGGTACTAAAACAGGTGCAATGACAGCCCATTTTGATGTTGCTGAGGTGATCATGATATTTAAAATCGCAGTGAGCAAAATCACCCCTAATACAGTCATACCTGAAGGCATATTAAGTGTACGTAGTAGTTCTGCACCCGATAACGCTAATAACGTTCCTAAATTTGAATGTTGGAAAGAGTAAAGGAACTGAGCTGCAAAAAAGGCAAAAACGATAAATGGGATCAGCGATTTAGTGATATTTTCCATTGCTTTGACGATATCTTTTGTGGAGGCAAAAGACTGCGTCATATAGCCATAGATTAATCCAGGTACAGAGAAGAAGATAAACAGTAAAGGCACAACAATTTGCATTATTGGGGCTTTAGGACTGGTTAAACTGCCTTCGGGTGAGCGTAGTGGTGAGGTTTCTGGTAATAACAGCGCAAATAAACCAATCCCCATTAAAATGACGGACCAACCCGCAAAACGGAATGCTCGTTTTTCTGTCGGTGTGATTTCACCGAGCTCTGCATCTTTGGTGTCAATACCAGAGGAAACAGGGCAGTTTTTATTTAACCAAGGTTCGACAATTTTTTCAGTGATATACCAACACGTTAAAATAACGCCAAATGTTCCGCCCACACTAAAAAAATAGTTACATAAAACGTTAACACTATATCCTGGCGCCATAATTTGCGCCGCTTCTTGAGTAAAGCTTTGCATTATGGGATCAATAATTGACGGTGTATAACTTGCGGTAAATCCACCCGCTAAACCCGCAAATGAGGCTGCGATACCAGCTAAAGGATGACGACCACTAGCATAGAACATCATCGCTGAGACGGGCATTAGAATAACGTAAGCGGAATCCGAGGCTAAGTGCGCAACGATACCAACAAATACAACCGTTGGCGTTAGCATTTTAGGAGAAATAAACGAAAGCATCTTTTTTAACGCCGTTTTAATAAAACCACTACTTTCTGCAATGCCGATCCCTAAAGTTGCAACAATCGTTATTCCAAGTGGAGGAAAGCTAATGAAATTTTTCACTGCACTTGTCACAAATAATATAATTTCTTCATATTGAAACATATTAATGACGGCGATTTTCTCTTTAGTCACTGGATGGAAATAATCAAAATGTACAAAAGAGAGAAAAAATGAGAATATCCAGCAGATCACTAAGGCGTAAACGAACAACATCGTAACATCAGGCATGATATTACCAATGCGCTCTACTCGGTTTAAAAAACCTTTTTTATTGGGTTGTGTTTGTGTTGTCATATTTATAATGCATCTTTTTATTAAAGTAATAAAAATCACCTTAAATAAATGGCAATACAAAGTAAATTTATTTTTAAATAATAAGTAGTTACCGTGATTTATATAAAATGAATAATATATTAGAAATTATTATATTTAGGTTTTTGTCGTCATTATTTTTCAGTTGTTAAAAAATGCTTTATTAATTTTTACACTCTGTTTTTAATAAAAATAGGTAGATTATGCTGAATATTCTGTCTGAATTCTTTAGCATTATTATTGAAAGTATCGCAGAAAACGTATTTTATAAAGAGTCATAAAACTAAAAATAAATAAAATATGAAAAATTAAAAAATAGTTTTATGAAAAAATAAGAATGGGATGTGGGCAATGAAGTGAATAACGATTGAGAATAAGAATATCAACCATTTCTATTTTCTAAAAATGGTCAATATTCTAAAGATTTAATATTAACGCAGAATATTCAACATACGACGTAAAGGCTCTGCGGCACCCCATAACAGTTGGTCACCCACAGTAAAGGCTGAAATAAATTCAGGGCCCATATTCAGTTTGCGAATACGTCCTACAGGTGTGCTCAATGTACCTGTTACGGCTGCAGGTGTTAATTCTCTAATCGTCAATTCACGATCATTAGGAATGACTTTTACCCAATCGTTATGACTTGCCAGTAATTGTTCAATGTCAGCAACAGGTAAATCTTTTTTTAGTTTTAGAGTGAATGCTTGGCTGTGGCAACGTAACGCACCAATACGAACACAAAGACCATCAACAGGGATAATATTTGAACCTGTGTTTAGGATCTTGTTCGTTTCAGCTTGTCCTTTCCACTCTTCACGGCTTTGACCATTTTCTAGTTGTTTATCAATCCAAGGGATCAAGCTACCCGCAAGAGGAACACCAAATTGATCTGTTGGCATCGTACCGCTACGCGTAAAGTTAGTCACTTTACGTTCAATATCTAAGATGGCAGAAGCTGGATTTTCGAGCTCTTTGACTACTTGATTATGTAAAGAGCCCATTTGTGACAGTAGCTCTCTCATATGACGAGCGCCAGCTCCAGAAGCGGCTTGATAGGTAGATACACTTGCCCATTCTACTAAGTTATTAGTAAATAGACCCCCTAATGACATCAGCATTAAACTGACCGTACAATTACCGCCAACAAACGCTTTAATCCCTTTATTTAAACTATCTTGAATATGTTGACCGTTAACGGGATCGAGAATAATCACGGCATCATCATTCATACGTAATGCGGATGCAGCATCAATCCAATAACCTTGCCAACCGGCTTGGCGCAGTTTTGGGTAGATTTCATTGGTATAGTCACCACCTTGGCAACTGATAATAATATCGAGTGATGCTAGGGTATCAATATCATAAGCATCTTGCAGAGTGCTACGGTGGTTACCATAAGCGGGTGCTGCTTCACCCAACTGAGATGTGGTGAAGAAAACAGGGTTTATCCCATCAAAATCACGTTCTTCAACCATTCTTTGCATTAAAACGGAGCCGACCATACCACGCCAGCCCACAAAACCAACATTTTTCATTGTAATTACCCTGTCTTTGTCTGTAGGAATAGTGAGAGACCTCACACTAACCTGACAAAATATAGAGGTAGGTGCAAGTGAATTTATTGATTATTGACCAAAGAATTAGAAGTGTTTCTTATAGTCTGCGTAGAGTTAACAAAAGAAAGCCACAGAACGAACAAATATCAATGAGTTGTTAAAAAAGAAAATGGACTCGCCATAAAAATGTAAGAATATTCTGTTATAGCTTATTTTGTTTTTTAGGATAAATAAAAATATATTCTTGTTTAAGAAAATAGAGTAAAAATAGAAAAATGTAAAATAGTGTAATATATAAGAAAAACGTATTTACTTAGAGGCCACTCCAAGCTTTATACTAAATGCTACTGTTTAATAGATGATTTATTTTCATAAATAAAAAATACTGGTGAAGGTTACTCATTGAATTTGAATTTGAATTTTATTTTACTGCTTATTAAGTGGTATTTGGAGGCGAAATGGATATATCAACAGTCATTCCATTATCTACGTACTATTCGTATTTAAAACGGTTTGTGATTTCACCAACCACTATGGGTACTATTGCGCCTTCATCTCGTTGGTTATGTTATGAAATGTTGGATAAACTCAATTGGCAACGGGACATTCAAATTGCAGAGTTGGGGGCTGGCACAGGGGTTATTACCCAACAAATATTAAAAAGAATGTCGGTGGATTCTTCATTAGATGTTTTTGAAATAGAACCCAGTTTTGCAACAGAGTTAGATAAAATCGACGATAATCGATTAAGGGTTTATACCGCTTCAGCAGAAAAATTGAATAGTCATTATAATATGATTATTTCAGGGCTACCTTTTTTATCTATACCAAAGAAAACTGGCTTAAGAGTTTTAAAACAAGTACATAAAGAGTTATTAAAAACACAAGGCTGTTTTGTCTTATTTCAATATACAACTCGATATGAAAAAACGTTATCTCGTTATTTTCATTTAGAAAAGAAATTAGTCATGCTTAATGTTCCCCCTGCTTGGGTTTATTATTGCACGCCTAAAAATAATATAGGGTAAATAAAAAATTTACTCGATTTTTATATCATAAATGACCAATAAGAATAAATGTTATTTATTTAGATAAAGCGTGAGCAAGCAAAAGAATACTCTTTTCAATTTCATTTGTATTATGAGCCGCATACCCTAACAATACACCTTGTCTAGAGTAAGATTGAATACAGTAACGAGACAAAGGTTGTATGGCTAATCCAATATTTCGCGCTTTTTTTACAATATATTCTTCTGTATAACCTGGCTGCAACCAGCAGACAATATGGATACCTGAGTCAGTCGGTTCAACATGAAAAACATGAGATAGATGTGTTTTTATGGTATGAGTTAACACTTGATAGCGTTCATAGCAGGCTTTTCTTATCCTTCTCACATGGCGGGCGTAATGCCCTTGAGAAATAAATAGCGCTAATGTCGCCTGTTCTAAAAAACCTGAATGTGAGTCGGTGTAGTATTTAGCCGCTTTAAATGCATCAACTAAAGATAAAGGAACCACTAAAAAGCCTAAACGAAACCCGGGATACATCATTTTTGAGAATGTGCCAGCATAAATAACACGCTGATATTTATCTAACCCTTGTAGTGATTGAATGGGTTTAGTGTGATAACGAAACTCACTGTTATAGTCATCTTCAAAGATCCACACATTATTAGACGATGCCCACTCTAATAATGCGATACGACGTGAAAGTGAAAGCGTATTGCCCAAAGGAAATTGATGTGACGGGGTTGTAAAAATGAGTTTTGCTTCGGGACACTGTGTTATTCCTTGAGAAATATTCATTCCATTAATATCTGAACTAATAGGGTATGTTTTTATACCATAAGACGTGAAGATGCCTCGTGCGCTGTCATAACCAGGATCATCTAACCAAACAGTATCGCCCTCTTGTAATAGTACTCTAGTGGTGAGATTAATCGCTTGTTGCGTACCATTGACAATAATGATTTGCTCAGATTGGCAAGAAAGCCCACGAGTTGATTGAACATATTGGCATATCATCTCTTTTAATGGCGTGTAGCCTGTTGGCGAATTAAACGTTGCGAGTGCTTTTTTTGATTGTCGCCAAACCCGCCCTAATAATCTACCCCACAGTTCATGAGGGAAAAGATCCACACATCCAACACCAACATGAAAGATAGGACTGCTATTGATAGTGGGTTGTGATTGTTGCCAAAAAGCGTGTGCTTTTTGCATATTAGGATTAAGGGTGTCTAATGGGCTTTGTGGCTGAGGTGAAAAGGGAGGATAGGGTATTTTGTTCCACTTATCCGAAATAATGACATCAGGGATTGTGTTTGCAACAAAAGTCCCCGCTCCACGACGAGTAAATAAATAGCCTTCATCAATTAAACGTTCAAATCCTGCAATAACGGAGTTGCGAGAAATCGACATCATTTCAGCTAATGTACGACTAGATGGTAGACGACTGCCCGAAGATAAACGTCCCTCTAAAATAGCGTTTCTAATCGCGTGATAAACCTGTGAACCAATAGGTCCTTCTTCTAAAACAAGGTTAGGAAAATAGGCTGTTTTTTTCTGTTTCATAAAGTGGATCCTATAAAAACACAAAAAGTGTACCTTATTAAGAACCAAAGTTAAACGTACCATGACAACGATAGAAGACAGGGTGATACCTTATTTATGGCGTTTATAAGAGTAGAAGGAAGTGAAGCAATGAGCACAACAGCAATAACGGTTTCAATCCAATTAGTTGAACAAGTGCATTATGCACAATGGCTACCACATTGGTTAAATTATCAAGCATTTTATAACGTTGCATTATCGGAAAAAACAACATTAAAGACATGGGCGCGCTTTTTTGATGAAAAAGAGCCTGTTTATTGTGCTGTTGCAATGGACGGTGAAAAAGTATTGGGTTTTGTTCATTATCTTTTTCATCGTTCAACATGGGCTGAAAGTGATTTTTGTTATTTAGAAGATTTATTTGTTTCACCAGACACACGTGGCCGCCATGTAGGTAAGCAACTTATTGAGTTTGTTAACCAACAAGCAAAACAGCGTGGTTGCGCTCGCTTATATTGGCATACACAGGAAACCAATTTACGTGGTCAGCGCTTATATAATTGGGTCGCTGAAAAGCCAGGTGTGATTGAATATCGTATGGCGCTGTAAAAGCATGTTAGGTAGGGCCGATAGGGGAGAAAATAGGGGGTAATAATTACCCTCTATTTTTTGAGTTAGCATTATTTATAAGATTTAATTTGGGTTAATTAAACGCTTGTTGGCAATAAAATTCATTGCCAACTTTTTTTGCTTCTTCACATGCTTGTTTCATTAATTCATCAGCTTTTTGTTTATTTGGCTCGATAATATGATATTGACCAGAAAACATAAAAGAGGCCATGGCTTGAGCAAATCCCTCAAACGTCATTTCATTAGCTTTTGCAAACCACATATTGGCTTTCTCCGTATCTACGGGCACATTGCCAACACCACTATAGATAACTCCTAACCAAATTGGAGCGTAAACAAGTTCTTGTTGATGAGTCGTTGCGACTTCTTCTAATAATACAATCGCTTTTTTGTGATCTGTTTCGCCAGATAATGGCGCAATGAGAGCGGTTGCTAAACTTATTTTACCTCTTAGGCTCCCTTTATTTACCGCGAGAGTGGCTAATTTCTTTGCTTCGATATAATTATTTTTAAAATAAGGATCGGCATTAAATAAGTAGATATCAGCAAGTAGTGCGTAGGCATCAGCATAATCACTTTTTATCGCTTCATTTGCCCACAGTTGTGCATTTAGTAGGTTTTTTTCTACCCCGGTGCCCATGAGATACATTTCAGCTAATTGATATTGAGCCTGTGCATCATGGTTTACTGCTGCTTTGCGAGTATTTTCAAATTTTATTTTGTCTTGTTCTTCAAAATTAGCCTGCAAAGAAAAAGAGAAAAAAAGTGTAATTAGACTGATAAAGGTCGAAATATATTTAATAAATGTCATGTAGAGTACCGTTTGTAATGATTTTGAAAATCTTACCAAGAATAATGGTATAAAAGCAGTTTATTTCTTCGGCTTAATCAAATAAATAACAATATTGGGAGAGCGATAATGGCGATTGACCTTAGCAATCTTGTCACTGAAAGTAGAAATCATAACAGTGAAAATATAGACACGCTTTCAACATTAGATATGCTAAAAGTCATTAATAATGAAGATAAAAAAGTGCCATTAGCCGTCGAAAAAGTGTTACCTGAAATAGCTCAACTCGTTGATAAAGTCGCCACGGCTTTTACTCAAGGTGGTCGTCTGATTTATTGTGGTGCTGGCACATCAGGACGATTAGGGATCTTAGATGCCAGTGAATGCCCGCCAACCTACGGTATACCTCATGAAATGGTGATTGGTTTAATTGCGGGTGGGCATAAAGCGATTTTACAAGCTGTCGAGAATGCTGAAGATAATGCTCAATTAGGTGAAGAGGATTTACGCCAACTTCATTTTAACGATAAAGATATTTTAGTGGGTATTGCGGCAAGCGGTCGAACACCGTATGTGATGGGGGCCTTGCAATATGCAAAATCACTCGGAGCGATAACGGGAGCGATTAGCTGTAATCCTGAAAGCCCAATGGCTAAACTTGCGGATATTGCGATTACACCGGTTGTGGGCGCTGAAGTGATAACGGGTTCATCACGAATGAAAGCGGGTACAGCACAAAAACTTATTTTAAATATGATCACGACAGGTGCGATGATAAAAATTGGCAAAGTTTTTGGTAATTTAATGGTGGATGTTGAAGCGACTAATGCCAAATTGGTTGAACGTCAAATTCATATTGTAATGCAAGCAACAGAGTGTGAAAGAGCTATCGCTGAAGCAGCATTATCACAATGTCATCGTCACTGTAAAACGGCAATTTTAATGATCCTTGCAAACGTAAATGCACAACAAGCCACACAAATGCTTAATCAAAATAGTGGGTTTATTAGAAAGGTGTTGGGTGAGTGATTTTTATTTATTAAATAGAAAGTTAAATTTTATTCTTGATAAAAGCCAGTAAATACAAGGTATCTACTGGCTTAATGATGGGCTGTAAACCGCTAAGAAATCTTACTCAATATTTTGGATCTGCTCGTGGATTAGAAAGTGTGTTCTATTAAAAATCAATTGGTTAGGTTGATTTTTTGCCGTGATTCAATGTTCACACTTACCAGTTCACTCACCATTTGGCAAAAGCGAAACAACACCAGCTTAGAGCACCATTCAGCACAATCATACAGCAAGACTTGCCTTTATTCTGTTACTTCTGCATCCATGCCAATAGGTCCGACAGCAGCCAGACTGTGCTGCCGCCAACTCTTTTCCTTTTGGGGACTTGACCAGCTTTTTCTAGTCTCCACCAGGTTGTTCTGCTGATCGATGTTATGCGCTCTCGTTCGATCTCTTTTATAAAACGTTCGGACTCACGGTAGGCGCAGAGAAGTGCTCCACGCTCGTCTACTCGCGGGGGAGCGTATCTATTAGCTTGCTTCATAGATACCCCCTTGCTTATTTCGCATCAACCATTGATCTATTTCTGCTCTTTTGAAGTAAAGACGTTTACCCATCGGTTTGAAAAAAGGTATCAGTTTTCTATGAGTTAGTTTGTAGAGATACGATACGGAGAGCCCGGTGTATTGTGCGCACTCGTTTATAGTCATGACCTCTTTTGTCATGGCTTTTAATGAGCGGATGTTCTCAAACATTTCAGCAAGTTGATTTTCAGTCATTTTCTTCCCTTCACTTACTTTACTTGCTGTTATTTTCTCATTTGTTCCTCCAGTATATTGACTCTCAAACTGCCCAATACGGACAGATTGAGCGTTATTTAGCTCAGTGCTTATCCCGCTTACTGTAAAGGTACAGACTACCTATAGTGACTATTGTAAAGAAGGCAAATAATCCCAAAATCCCCCAGATCAACGGTGTCATAGATAATCCCTCTCGTTACTCATTATCTATAGTTTATAATAGCTTGGACTTAGAAGGAGAGCATTATGGCAAGAACGTTAGATGAAATCATTGAGCATGAGAAACTGGAGGTTGTTCAGCAAGCTCATGAAAAAGCAAAGGAAATTATAAAAGATATTGATGAGAAGGCTGAGGCGTCAGCCGCTGGCGATAAATCAGACGGCTGACGATGGAGTAGGCACAAAAAACTTTCACATGTGAAAGTTTTTGTGCCTCAGCATGATTCAACTGAAGTTGAACCAACCTTCATCTTCGAGATGAGGTAAATTCCCGTAAAACTCTTCACTAGCCCTTTCCTTATGTTGTTCACTAAATTTTCCATTGTTTAAGTAAGAGTGGAATGAGTTAACATAAAATTCCTCTTTAAGCCTGCTTATCAATAACTTAACATCTTCCTTGTAGATGATCGTTGGCTTTTGAGTCATCCAGTCGTTCCACTCAATCTCAACCTTATCAAGAATCTCATCTACCAAAGGTTTAAGTTCATCGACGGCATTCCATGCACTTTTTTCATCGGCGTGTTGATACGCACCTATTGGCAGAAGAAGGCCCTGAATCGTTTCTTTGGTTGACCACGCGCCATCTGATAAAAAATACTCTTTGTTTTCAAAATTAAGATGTAAATGATATGCCATGACCAATCTCCAAGTTGGTTAACACAGAGCTATTTTTACTCAAAACCTAGTCATAGTTGGCACGCCAAAGTGCCCATTTTGGACAAATCGGTCACTTTTGGTACTAGAAAACTTTCACATGTGAAAGTTTTTAGCCGGTTTTAACTCAGGTTCTTCCACAACCTTGACCTTGCGCCCAGATGGAGCATAAAACAGATACCATCCCCCAAATTCCGTGGTTTGTTCTGCCAGAACATTCCCCGTTTCTGTGTCAACAAGAGCAACTCTAATTCCATCTCGCTCAAGCTGGCCTTCAACTTCTCTAATTTCAGTTAACGGTAAACGCAACCTATTTACTCCGCCTCTAATTAATCTTGTTGATTCAACTGCTTTGTAACGAGGGGACAAGTTGAAGCCGCTACCTACCTGAATGGTGTAACTTTGATAGGGTGTGAGTGAACCAATGATGGCTGGTGTTACTACTTCCCGCCCAGCGACCGTTGCTTTAATGCCTTCAACTTCTGGCTCAGATGGTTCACAAATGCCGTTAAGGTTTAAATCTTCACAGGTTGATAGCTCCAACTGAGCTTGATTTCGCTGAGGAGTTCTTGAGAATCCCGTGCGGCCAAAGCTACCACTGACTGATAAAGTAATGTTGTTACCCCAACCAGACGAATGATTGAACGAAGCAGACACAGTTGCAAATTTCCAGTTCCAAAGATCAGCACGCAAGCTTTGTTGCTGGCCTTCCCATCCATGACCAAAATTGCTCGCCGTATAGCGGTAGGTGAGACGCCCCAAGCTGAATCGTTTTGATATCTCTCCATTGAAACGTTCTATATCTCTAATACCATTAATATCTTTACTTTCGTGCTCATAAGACGCCAAAACTTGCCAACCCGCCTCCATGCTAGCAAGCATCCGCCCTCCAAAGATGTTGGATCTGACACCATTGGCTAAACTATTCGAATAGTATGGAGATAAAGAAAGTGATGTATTCAGTGTCTCAAGGCGCGTGCTGTGATACGTGCTTAGCGTCGTTTCCTGAGTTTCATAGCCGCCGTGCGTGCGGGAAGAATACTGAATAGTTGGTTGGAACAGAGAGCGTGATGAAATACTAACAGAGCGTAATTGATAGTTGTCTAAATCACTTAATTGCCCAAAGATCGCAAGATTGTCATCCTGCCAAGAACCGCTCAGAGCGTATCCACTACTGCCATACCAAGCAGGCTCAAATGAAAAGTTATCACTTGAATATAAAGCGGAAAAATACTGTCTTTCCTGCTCATCCTGACCAGCGAAAAGTGACAATTCATTGGTCATCCCGTAGCTCAAGCGTCCAATTAACTTGCTTTCATCAGTGGTTGGAGATTTGCCTACAGCTACTTGATAATTTAGGCCTCCTACTGGAGCAAGCCGCCCTGAAATGGCTCTCTCGATTGTTTTAGTGTCTGTTCTACCGTCAGGTAAAACCGCATAGAATTTATATTGATTATTACTGTAACTCAGCTCGATTTTGTAAGAGAACGGCTCACTATCCAGAACCAAGGATTGTAAATAGGTCCCGTCACGGTATACATCTACCCGTGTTCCAACAGGCCAATAAAGCTCAATTTGGTCATTAGAAAATGATCCAGTGGCAAGGCTACTTTCATTCGTGAGTGAGAAACCATCCAGCCCGTAACGCTGAACACGACCGACTTCAATGTCTTTGACATTGCTGTTCTCCTCGTCGTGCCACTGGCTGGAGAAATATGATTCTTGCCCTCCTAACCCTGCTCTAACATCAACATCGAGATCTGCGACGCGGCCTGTTCCCGTGATGCTACCCGAAATATCACCTTTGCTTTGATAGGTGAGAAAGTAGTCAAAGGATTTTACATCCAGATTGGATACATTTGGCTCAATTGTAACCTCTGGTTTGACCTTTCTGGCTTTGGCTGCGTTTTTGCGTGGGTAAAAGTAGATGGTTTGTTCTGACCAAACAATTTTGGCATGACCAAGATTGTTTAACCTTTCCAAGGGAAGTGATGCTGTTGTGTTTACACCAGCAGCATGCCATAGCCCTGGTTCAGCAATGGCGCTATCTACTTCACGAGAAACAAGGTATTCCCCCTTGTTTTGTCCGTTCACGACAAACTTCATCAGGTAGTTATCCGCACGTGTTGGTGAAGCTGTGAGTGTGAAAGCTGCGGCCAAGACAGTGGGGACAAAAACTTTCACATGTGAAAGTTTTTTCTTCATCGGGACACCTCCCTAACTGGGAGTCTGAGCGTGATTCTCGAGTGAACGCCTTGTTTTTCTTCGCTTTGTACGGCATAGGAAAATGCCATCTTTGCGTTTTGAGATAAGACTTTCCCATCTCTCTCTCGAGCTTTTACTACTTGCCGCTCTCCTGGCAGCAGTTGGAAGCGTCGGGGAAATACTTGTACCCCATCTGGTGGGATGATTTTCACTATTATTGACGAATTTAGGGTATTTGATACTGGGATTTCAGTCGTTGACTTACGACTGATCTCTACGTCATGGGCTTTAAGTTGAAATGCAGTCGCGGGTGCTGATAGAAGAACTGCTAGCGTCACCATCATGATTGAATTAGTAAAGGGCTTCATGAGGACCTCAGTGAATAGCAATGGTCAGGGCCAACGATTTGCTGGCCCTGACACTTTGGATTTATTGGTAATCGACGGTGATATCGACCGTTCCGGAAAAGATCCCTTCCTCCCAGGTGCTGAGCTGCATGTATCCGCTGCTTGCTGTTGCTGGTTGGCGGTATGACCACGCGATGTAGAGTTCACCTGACGCAGAAGTAGTTGCTGCAACTGGTGCCGCGTTTATACCGACGCCTGTACTTGTTTTGGAAATCGCATCTGCGCAGTCAACAGTTGAAGTAGTTAGGTTGATTTTTGGTGTTCCAGAGAAGCTTAAGGTTGCTCCACCCGGCGCTGTGGGATTTGACAGGTTAGTGATGGTAATCCCGATCGATTTATTCATATCTCCAGCGACTTTCAAGCAACCGGGCTGTACAGTGTCTTCCGGATTTTGCGCCAAGTAAGTCGCCCAACTTTTTAAAGAGAACCCGCCAGTTGGGGCGGCTCCCGGCAGGCGTTCCAACGTCATTGTGTATGGTTGAATCTCAACCACAGAGAGAGCTGGCGGGGTTGCTGAAATTTGAGAAGTTCCTGTCCCTGTACCAGCAAAAGCAGCGGCGGACGATAGGGAAATAACTACTGACAGGGCGGTGTATTTAAAAACTTGCATTTGTTGTATCTCCATTTGAATAGAAATGCGTTTTCGCATGGAGAATTTTGATGGTTATTACCTGATAATTTGGCACGCCAAACTGCCCAATTTGGACAAAATGGAAAAAGGATTAGGATTACGATAATTACGGTATTATCGTAATTATGATAATTACAGTAATTGAAATTTGTTCTGACGTAACAAACTTAACCCAATGAAATGATTGACTAATTTTGTTTTTAGAGTTGTTGACAACTCCCCCCGTCTTGATATTATTTAAACAACGGTAGCTGGCCTTTAAACAGCATTTTCATTAGCGTAAGGATTTATTCTTTCGCACATCAAACAGCCCATTCATGATTTGTGTTTGGGACACCAAGTAAGGCATGGGGTCTCGCTTGTTCATTGTTTTAAACTTTGAACAGGGGGCTTTATGCGTTCCGATGTATTCAAACCACTACCGTTCCTGCCAGGTAATCATCACCTTAATCGCTGGGCTTTTGGCTATTATCTTGTGAAAAAAGGGTTTTCTACTTCCATAGTTATGGAAGAGACCTCCTTTACCTATAAGCAAATTAGAAAAATAAGGGAGGACTTATCCATTAAGGAATGTAGTCGGGCAACTTATGGGCAAGATATTCTCTCAAAGTCAGCCTGGATAAAATATTCCGCAGCAATTCATGTTTACTGTGAGCTGAGTGAAAAAATGCCTCACATAGAAGCTGTTATAAAATCATCTGAGTGGTTAAGAAGTGAAAAAGACTTTGATATTTCTGGCTTTTACAAAGCATGTAAAGAAATAAAAAGTGGCGAGGCTTTTTTTGTTGAATGTGTACATTGTAAAAGTGAAGTTTTTAGTGGGCCAGGTTTGAGAGATAAAGTTGTCAGTAAATGCTGCCCTGTTTGTGGAAAGAAAAATTGGGAGCATCCAAAAAGTGGACACAGACTGGGCCATATTGCTGCCCGTCCTAAACCTGGTGACCAACAACCGTTATTTTGAGGAGATTTGTTATGTACACACAAATTACAAAAATTGAAATGGTAATTGCTGGCTTAGTAATCGCAAGTCTGCTTGGAGTGGACATTATTAAAATTTTTGGCAAGATTGTGTCAGCAATCATTGTATCCAGCTTTTAATCGCTTGCGGTAGCTGGCCGCTATATAAAAACAGCATACTAATTTGGGTCAGCGGCCATAGTTTCCCGCCGCAAGTCTCCCCATATGGCGCAGGGAGGCGGACATTACCTGAGAAATCAGTATGCTCTCATGACTCTCGTGCAACAGCGAGAACCCGCGCCTCAACCATATACTGTTGAGGTTTGTCATGAACGTACAAATTCACCCTTCTTATTTCCGCAAGATTGTTTCGTCGGAACCATTTTCATTGATGCTCGATGTGGCGGCTGCAAGTGGCTATTCTTCTCATCGTGCTTATGTGTGCTTATCCATTGCTCGTGCAACAAAACTGTCCACCGCATGTGTAAATCTAGCCGTAGAAGCTGAAATTAATCGTCGTATCAAGACATCCTCTATCCAAGCTGCAAAAGCTGGAGGTGTTGCATGAGCGAATTCATGGAAAATTTTTCGTGGCTCGACCTGCGACACGCCGTAGAACATGAGCCTGCCCCGCTCGATTTTGTATTGCCAGGTTTCAAATCAGGTACTGTGGGGGCACTTGTATCGCCTGGCGCGACAGGGAAAACGATGCTTGCATTACAAGCTGCCATCACAGTATCAGGTGGCCCTGACATGCTTGATTTCTCTGGCATGGACACAGCATGGCAGCGAACTGCTGGCCGAGTTGTATTCCTCACAGGTGAAGATCCATCCGATGTGCTTAATGGGCGTTTTTATTCCATCGGTGAACGCCTTAAAGAAATAGAGAAGGAAACAGTATTTACTAACCTACATGTCGCTCCCCTTGTTGGCTGTGGCGTGGATGTGATGACGATAGAATGGCGGCGCTGGCTTGCCAACGTCACTCGTAATGCACGGCTAGTCATCTTTGATACGTTGCGGCGCTTTCACAAACTGGATGAGAATGACGGCGGCCATATGGCTGGACTGCTAGCCTACATGGAGCAACTTTGCCGTGAGAACTCAACAACAGTGCTATTTCTTCACCACACCAGCAAAGCTGGAGCACTGAATGGTGGTGATGCTCAGCAAGCCAGTAGGGGCAGCTCAGTTCTGACAGATAACGCTCGATTTCAGGCGAATTTGATCGGAATGACTCTAGAGCAGGCTAAACAATTCAACATCGATGAAAATTGCCGCCGTAACTTTGTACGACTGTCATTCCCAAAGATCAATTATTCCGCACCGATAGAAGATCGATGGTTCCAAAGGGGTCCTGGGGGTGTGCTACAACCAGCGCAGCTTTCGTATGGGGGCTCTTCAAAATCGACGATGAAGGAGAAATATGGGAAGCCGCGTTTAAGCAAAGTTGTTGGAGGTGATAATGACTGGTAATGAAGTCGTGCCTACCAGCACAGTATTACAAGCGCGAGTCATGTTATATCAGCCGTCGTTACGCCCAAGGGAAATGCAAGGCGATTGGATCACAACATCGTTCGGTCGTTGTCGCGTCAATGGCCGCTTAGGGCAACGACATGCTGATGTGGTTGAGGCAATAATGTACACAGCAGAGCGTAAGAGAGAGATTTCTGACGGGGGTATTGAGTTATTGGTTGACCCCGCCAAAGTCCGTCGAATTTTGTCTGATCATAACTACAGTTTGTCTCGTCTACAGTCGTTGTTAAAAGACCTTAGAAGTGCAACAGTTGAAATTGTCACGCCAGAGTTTGAGCTGTCAGGAGATCGGATTATTGGTGGGCTGATCGATCACGTGATCCCTTCACCTAAAACGCGTTACAACCCACTTACAGGTGGTGAGCGCCACCTCTGGCGAGTAAGACTAGGCATTGCTCTAGTAATGCTCCTAGAGCGAGACCTCAATCTATACTACTCACCTGGACCTATAGCACGACTTCAACATGGGGTTAGTCAAGCTGTAGCTCGTCATGTGTTAACCCATCAAAACAATCCAAGTGGTGGCTGGTACACTGACACTCTACTGCGAGCTGTGTATGGACAGAATATTACAAGCATGGATCTGCGCAATGGCCGACGACGGTTGAAGGAAGATAGAGAGGGTTTAAAGATGGTGGGCATTGAGTTATGCGAAACCGCAACTCGGATAATGCGTGCCACAGCGGCCTGATTGGATTTATTGTGCTGAGAAGATGCTGAGAAAAACGTGTCACAACGGCCCGATAGCGTGTCACTGCGGCCCGATAGCGTGCCATAGTGGCCCGGTTGTGTGCCACAACGGCCCGATTTTGGCAGTATCTTTAGGATATTCAGTATATTCAGGGCGGCATAGCCTTCCGCCTTTATGGCGTTCGGCTAACCGCTAAGCTCTCTGGCCTTGCAAAGCCTTTCCCCTTACCATACTGGCTAAGGGGATTCTTCGAACTTCTCAAACGGTTGAAAAGAATGCTGAAGGGCGGTAAATGATCGCCCTTTATTCGCTAGGCTCTGTAATTTTCACGCCTTATATTTTCTTGTAATTCAATAACTTGAAATCTGAAGTTACTATATTTCTCACTGACCAAATGGAGCCTTTTCTCTGTAATGTCTGAGATTTTATTAAACCCCATTTTTCTTGCTAGATGTTTGACTGGAATTTCACAGTCAGATTCCATCAGAATACATCTTCTTTTCGCGCTGTCAGTTTCATTCAGTTCCGCAACTGCGTGAGCAGTCGTCCCCGAACCAGCAAAAAAGTCGAGGATAAGGGCATTATCAGATGAGCAAACATCAATTATTTTTTTTATGTAAGAAAGTGGTTTAGGCGTATCAAACACCTTCCCGCCGAATAGCTTATTAATTTCATTTGTAGCTCTCTCTGTGTAGAAGTCCGTCTCACTCCAAAGAGAGCGAACTTTCGTTCTCTTTTCCTTCGCAGCATCTCCAGAGTAATTTTTTACGTAAATAACTCCATTTTTACTAGCGTAAAGCTGCCAAGCTCTTTCTCTCGCAGTGTCGGCTCCCCAGAGCCAGCGTCTATCGATACCTTTTGAATCTACGGGATAGGTGATCTTCCATCCATCAACAGGATCAACTGAAACCTCCCCACTTTCAGGATTATAATAAAGTGGGTAGAACATATTTGGTCTATCTGATTTTAGGCTAGCTTCCCCCTTCTTACGGAAAAGTCCATCGACGCGATATTTACCAAATTTATCTTGCTTATCGTAGCTTGTTGCATCAGCCTGGCCGCGAAGATATGCTTTGTCCGATTTTCCATAAATCATCAAATACTCATGGGCGGATGCAAGATTCTTTTTGCTTCCTTTACCATTTTTCGATCTACATACGATTACATTACCGATGAAGTTTTCCTCTCCAAAGATGCAATCCATAAGTATCTTAAGGTAGGCGCATTCATAGTCATCAATACTAATAGCTATAACGCCTGAGTCCTTTAATATCTCTCTAGCAGCAACTAGACGAGGCAGCATAAACATCATCCAACCCGAGTGAGTACCAAAATGCCCACTAGAATCAGATTTCCTAGAATCATTGTATAGAAATTTCGAGCCTGTATTGTACGGAGGATCAATGTAACAAAAGTCCACAATCCCAGAGCGGTGTAACGCCATTTCTTTAAGATATGGCAAGTTGTCGCCAACAAAGAGGGTTGTGTCAGCTTCGCGCAGTTCTTGTACAGCATCGCAGACTTCCCTCTCACGAAGAGGCAGGTGATGCTGAGGCTCAAACCCAAGATCTCTCTCTAACTTGCTGATTTTTAAATCTATTATTGATAACATGTCAAACCCTCTCTATTCGGGCTATTATAGCAAGATTTAGTTCTAATTTTAACAGAAGGATAAAGGATGCGGCTTCGTACTAAAAATCTTGAAACTTCGGAGCAGTTAGCGGAGTTTGATCAATGGCTTACTGCGAAGCTCGAGAGAATCAAAGATAGTGAAAAATTCAACACTGAGATAAATTCTCTCTGCGAGTGTATCCAATCGATATCATGTTACCTTGATAACTTCTCTAGCTATCAATCGTGCAATATTGAGAACTTGTGTGATGCAGTAATAAGTGCCAGCAATGAACTAATTGTTGGTGAATCATTTATTGATGATGAACAAAATATAGCTAATTTTTATGAATCATTTTTTAATCTGCTATTTTTGACGTCTGGTGCTACAGATAATAACCTTAAAAATCACTTTCTTATAAAGCTGAAAGAAGATGATATAAAACCTCTGATTCCAAAGAGAGGTTCGTCATCAAAGGTGATTAAGTATCGGTTGAATGAAATTCCATCAACAACAAAATCTGATTTTATTGCAAAATCTCTAGCCTCATGCTTTGTCGGCTCTCACACAAAATATGCTTCCTCGGTTAGAACAGAGCCTGTGTTTGACTTGAAACTTTATCTACGAATATTGCTTAAAGAGTATACAAGCCTTATCCTGGAAGATTATGAAGAAGCAATGCAGTTTTGGGCAATTTGCCGCTCTTATATGGACTTGAATAGGCTTCCGAGCGAGTTACCACTAGGAAAATATCTTCTTAACTCTTGTACAATCTTCAAAGTCAGAGGGAGTGTGTCTGCTTCTGGTGGTCACATTACAGAAGATATTCTTCGAGAAAAACTCGTAGGAATGGGCCTTCGCCCTAACTCTGACTTCAACGTTAATGATGTAACCATAGGCGAGGAAGAAATTGTTGAAGATGGCAAAAGGAAAAAGAAGACACGTGCATATGATTTTATACTTCCATATAAAATAGACGGCTGGGAGCCTAGGCCTAAGCTATTTATTCAATCACAGTTTTATGCGGGTGATTCTGGAAGCGTTTCTCATAAAGTTGTAGACCAAACACAAAGCTCTAGAACATTCACTTTAGAGAAATATCCATCCGCTAGATTTGTGGAATATCTTGATGGCGCAGGTTATTACGCATCATTACGTGGCGACCTTGCTCATATGTTGTCATTTGAAGATACTGCCTCTTTTTTCCAAGTGAAAAGCATTTTAGTAAGGTTGCGACGAGAGTTACAAAATATTGAGTTTCTAACTCCTGTAGAGTTTGAACACGCAATTCTAATGAGTGAAGATGGCTCAAAAGAATCTGTTACTTTCGCACTAAAAGAAGATGGTTATCCGGTCGAAGAAATAAATCGGATAGCGTCTGTATGTAATGATCATGGTTATGTTTTAGAAAATGGAAATAGGTTGGAAATTGTTCCGAGTAGAATAGACATAGCCAGAAGACTGTTAATTTTGGATGTCGCTGCGAATAATTCATACGAAATAACCGATGTTCAAAGAGCGACTCTTAAATACTTGCTTGTACCTGGCTATGGCGCAAATCAAGCTATACTTGAGTCAGAACTGTCTCATCTTGTTTGTTCTATATGCAAACAATGTTTAATCACAGCACCAGTTTTCTCTGATGATATTGAATGGCTGTTAGATGAGGGGGTCTTTAAGCGACGGTAGTTAAAATAGAAAATATTGTAGGCTAAGCAACTCATTTTTAGTGTTGCTTAGCGTTTAACAAAATCATTTATTTTTCACGTCACTAATTACAGAACTCTATTTAGAATTTGGATCGATAGCTGATATCCAAGCTGTTTTCTCTAAGAGTTTTTCAAGTTCTTTAGCTGATAATCCTTCCACATGAATGGTTTTGTGTTCCTTAGTTGTGATGATTACCTTACGGCCATTCCTGGCTTTTATGAATGCTATCAGTACTGCGGCAATTGATGCCCAAGCACTTGCATTTAAGGCTACCTCAAGAATGCCAGATGAAGCTAGGATCTCTCCTGAACGTTGTTGCTTCATGGACCAATTAAGACCTTCTTCCCTCAAAAGCGCGGTTACAGGCTGGAAACTGCTTTTAAAAACGTGAATTTCAAGTACAGCCATAGCCATATAGTCACTCCTTAGTCATTCATTGTTTCGATCATACTTCTACTAATACCCAGTTACACACAAAAAACAACCAGTAGGGATATTTTTGATGACTTTGAGGTCTAGGGGGGGGCCTAACCTTTCAGAATGCAACCGAAACACCACCAATAGGTGGCTTTTCGATGACTCTGAGGGACTGAGACGGCCTAAACTCTGCTGAATACCACCAAAACACCACCAATAGGTTGCTTTTCGATGACGACCAAGGAAAGTTGTGGCTGCGCTACATCAGAAAGCCATCAAAAGGTGGTTTTTGGATGATACCTGCCTATTTTTACCCAGTTTCTGATTTGTCCAAATTGGGCAGTTTGGCGTGCCGGGATTTACACATCTAAAGGCCAGAATCTCTCCTGAAATTCATCACTCAGGAGATAAAGAATGAAAATCCATCCTCGGCAGTGCCAGCATTGTTCTGGCGCTTCAATTCTCTCAATTCTTGAGACTGCATCGGATTCAAAATCTGTAGAACAAGCTATCACATCGATCGCCAATAGCCTGATGTTAAGGGCAAGGAAATACCATGAGTATGAGACACGTAAATTGGCAATTTCTTTCCTGCGAATGGTTGAAACAATCCACCCCGCTCTATCGAGCGGGGACCCCATCTCACAGCAAGAAAACTCCGAGCTTTGCCCGGATTTTTCTCCACACCCCACTCACCGCGAGTGGTCTGTCTCATCCGGCGCAGTAGCGCCTTCTGAGGGGACTCCCAGCGCCTCTGCACATGCAGAGTTGCAAGGGAGTTACACACAAGAGAATCAGGGATAAGGGGGACTGCAATGGGAGTTTCTAAGGCGTACCGCGTACAAATATATCCACCGAGACAAGTTCATATTTTGTTGAAGGAATTAGCTAAAGAATCGGGACAAACGGTTAGTAAAACGGCGGTGTCTTTGATCGAGCAGGCGTTAAATAATGACTCAACACTGCACGAAATCAGAAACGTACAAGTGGATCAGAAGGAGATTTATCAGCAGTTAATTAACCTGCTGTCGATCAACGTAGCAACCACCGATTTTCTGCTTAAAAAGACCTGCTCTGAGGATGAAATGGCTGAGGCTAAACAGGTCATTTCAGCCCGCACAAATGCTTTGCGAGAGTATTTCATTGGAGGTGCTGAAAATGGCAACGATTAGAAAAGGTCGAGTCGGTGACTTTGTTCGGGGTGCGGATACATGGCTTCATAGCCAGCAGATGTTGTTATTCAGCGGAATTTGGATTTTTCTGCCTGGTGTTTTGTTGGCGATTGTCGGTGGCCTGTTATACCTCTGGATAGACGCCGATAAATGTGTTTTGCAAAACGCTAGTACATATCTTTGGGCACAATTGAAGGCACTAGTACAACCATTTTCAAGCGTGACTATAGGAACCTGTGTTGCCCTAGATGGGCGCGACTCTCTGCCATCCTCTGTAGTGATAAATGAACCACTATTCCAGGAAGCTGCTGTTAATCTTCTCAGTTCATTTGGATGGGCTTTCATTTCGCTCTTTGTATTGTACTTGCCTATTGGTGTTTATCTTGTTGTGAAGGCAGTTAAGAGAGGTGAGGAGATCAAAGAAGACAAATATATTCGAGGTGCGAAACTTGTTTCAGCCGAAAAATTGAAAGGAGAAATCGTAGAAAAGCATGGTGTTTCTGATTTAACCCTCGGCGATTTCCCTTTACCCACAGGATTTTCAAAAAAGCATACCTTGATTAGTGGCACCACCGGGGCAGGTAAATCTACAGCACTTACTCATTTGCTTAAAGCTATTCGCGCTCGTGGAGACCGGGCCGTGGTATATGACAAGAAAGGCGAGTTCGTAGAGATGTTCTACCGGGACGGAATTGATCACATACTCAATCCGGCAGATAGCCGCTCACACCAATGGACTCCATGGGAAGAAATGGCCTCACCGTTTGATGCAGACTGGATATCTGAGACACTTTTACCTAGTTCTAATAGTAACAGTGGTTCTGATAAATTCTTCACATCCGCAGCCAGAGCAGTTGTTTCTGCCGCACTTCAGAATTTATATCTAGACGGACCGAAGTCATTGCTTTCACTTCTTCGGGCGACAGCGTGGAATGATCTTGAGTTACTCAAAGAACTAGTTGCAGGTACTCCAGCAGCGACATATTTCAATGAAGATAACGAGAGAACTCTCGAAAGTATTCGTTCAACCATCGTAGATGGTGTTCGTCCACTTCGCCTGTTGAAAGAAGAGAATAAAAAGGGGTTCTTTTCTATAAGAGATTGGATAGCAGAAGGCGATGAACCTAATTCCGATGATAGTTGGTTATTCTTACCAGTACGAGAATCTGAAATAGAAATACAGAAACCGCTTATCTCGACCTGGATACAAGCTGCGGCCAAAGGGTTGATGGCACGCGGGGTTAATAATGAGCGGACTCTTTGGATTGTTGTCGATGAGCTACCAAGCCTCAAAAAAATTCCTGCTCTTTCAATGTTGATGGCTGAAGGGCGGGGCTTCGGTGCCGCTGTTGTTTTGGGTATTCAGGAAATAAACCAATTAGAGGAAGAGTTCGGGAAAAACACCTCTAGAACCATACTAGGCTTATGCTCCACGCAGCTTCATTTCCGTTTGAATAATGCCGACACTGCGGAATGGGTCTCCAAAGTACTTGGTGAAGCTGAGCGTGAGGAAGTTGATGAAGACTTAAACTACTCCGCCGATGACATTCGAGACGGTGTTCGGGTCAGTTCTAAACGCCAAAACCGAAAAATTGTTCTTCCCAGTGAAATCATGGACCTGCCTGATTTGTCTTGTTTTGCCAAAATTTGGGGCGTGGAGAGTAAAGCCCGTATTGATATTCCTTTCTTGAGACTTCCGAAGATCGCTGACGGTTTTATTCAAGGTGATGAGAATGAGACGGTTGGTATGCGTCTGCTCAATGCTGCAAGAGCAATGAAAATGGAAGCTGATACTAACTTTGTTCCGAAAGAACTTTCCAATAAGCATGGTACTGAGGTGTCTAAAGGGCAATTACCAGCCCTAAGTGATATAGAACAGGAAGTACATTCAGTGTTGGGAACGGATGGAGTGGATGATGATTTGGTATTTGGTCTGCTTGGAAAAGGAGGCAAAAAATCATGATGTCTGCGTCTTCTATTAAAAGTGCCGGAGCTGCCGGTCATTACTTTGAGCATGATGACTACTATGTAGACGGGCTATCTCCTTCCACATGGATAGGTTCTGGTTCTGAGACTCTTGGCCTTGCTGGTGAGGTGGATAGAGAAACCTTTAAATCACTTTTGGAGGGACGGCTCCCTGACGGTCAACAGGTTGGCACTTTCCGTGACGGCGAATGGAAACACCAACCAGGAACCGACCTTACGTTTTCGGCACCTAAGAGTGTTTCTATTCTTGCAGAGGTTGCAGGCGACAAACGGCTTCTCGAAGCCCATGACCGGGCTGTCCAAGCGGTACTTCAATATATAGAGAGCGAATATATTGTCACAAGGAATCGCAACCGTACTAAGGATACCGTTGAATACGAGAAAACAGGTTCGCTGGTCGCAGCCACTTTCAAACACACAACCAGTCGTGCCCTTGATCCTCAGCTTCACACACACTGCGTGGTAATGAACTTAACACAGCGAAATGACGGCCAGTGGCGCTCAACGGAGAATAAACCAATCTTCATTGACCAAAAGCACCTTGGTCTGGTCTACCGTCAATTTCTCGCTCAAGAGGTTGGTTCACTGGGCTTTCGACTAGAGCACCAGGGTAAAGATGGGACTTGGGAGATTGCAGGGGTAAGTAAAGATACAGTGCGTGAACTGTCTAAACGATCAGAGGCAATCGGAGATGCGTTGGAGGCTAGGGGAAAGACTCGCGAGACGGCCACGGCTGGGGAAAAGGAGACTGCAACGCTCGACACGCGGGATCGAAAAGTCGCCGCTGAGCGTGGTGAGCTTCTGAATCGCTGGCATACCGAATTGGGCGAAGAGAAGCTGGCAGAATTGGAAGGGGTTATAGCTCTGTCTCGGGAGAATACCCCATCCCTGGAGCAGCAATCCGAGGCAATTTTGGCGCGGGTTGAATTAGCCAACGAAGCAGTCATGTGGGCGACTGAACACCTTGGGGAGCGTGACACATCTTGGACGCACCACGATTTAGTTAAAGTGGCTAGCCGTTATGCCGGATCGCGAGTGCTACTTTCTGATGTAAAGAATGCGATTGATGCTGCAATCGGCAGTGGTCAGCTAATAGAGAAGTCGGTTAGAACCTTTGATAAGGTCAGCAAGCAAGAGATTGATGTGCGTGGATATACGTCGAAATCGGCCATCGACATCGAGGATGAGGTACTCAAGGAGGAATACCTTGGCCGCGACCGCGTTCAGGCATTTTGCAGCCGGGAGCAGGCGACTGTAGCCATTTCCAATGCCGAGGAGAAGGCGAATGAACTTGGATATGAGTGGAATGCTGACCAAAGGAAAGCCACGGAGGGCATTCTGCTTACCGAGAACCGGATCGTCGGAGCGCAAGGGTTCGCTGGTACGGCTAAAACTACCTCCGTCTTACGAACCGTAGCTGATACAGCGAGGGAGATGGGGTATGACGTGAGGGGGCTCACACCTACGAATTCTGCTGGTCAGAGTCTGATAGAGGGTGCTGGAATTCAGTCTGGAACGATTCAGTCTTTTCTAGCACAAAACCGCAACGAGTGGGTTCAAGAACGGAAAACTCGTGCCCAGATCGACAAAATTAATAAGCGGTTAGAGCAAATCGAAAAAGCCCTCGCCAATCCGTATGTGGATGAAAAAAATGGGGTTCGTATTCCCGAAAATTCACCGCTCTATCAAAAACGGCTCGACGAACTCCGTTACGAACGAACAGAGTTGCAGGGAGAGTGGGAGGAGCTTACCAAGGGTCTGCAAAAAAATCCGCAGCTATGGGTGGTCGATGAGGCCAGTATGGTGGGAACTAAGCTGATGCGTGACCTGCTAGAGCGGGCTGGTCAAGTTGGTGCTCGCGTCATTCTGACGGGAGATGTCCGGCAGCTCGCCTCAGTTGAGGCTGGCGCAGCGTTTCGGCAGCTACAGAACCATGGGATGGAAACCTACCATCTGGAAGAAATCGTTCGGCAGACGAACCGAGGTACTCGGGATGCGGTGTATCTCTCCCTTATGAAGAATGCCTCTCACGCTCTCAGTCGATTAGAGGAGAGCGGTAGCACGATAAAGGAAATGGTCTCTCGTAAAAAAAGCGGAAAGATCGACCATGAGAAAAGTGGTGAAGTCCGCAGACAAGAGCTTGTGAAGGACTACATGGCTCTCGCACGGGAGGAACGAGCTAAAAGCATTATCCTCGAACCAAGCCGTGAGGGCCGTCGTCGCACGAATGAATTAGTTCGTGACGCCCTAAAAAAAGAAGGTGCTCTGGGCGAAGAGCTGCGTACTAACCAGCTATCACCAGTCGATGCAACCGAAGCTGAACGGCGTGTGGTGACATCGTATCAAAATGGGCAAATCGTCCGGTTTGCGCGCAGCTTCAAGCGTGAGGGCATCAAGAAGGGCCTGTATTATCAGGTTGTTGATCGAGACAATCACGATATCTTGCTTAAGAAGTTTGGGGCCAATGAGCAGGTTGAGCTGATTCGCTTCTCCCCTGAACGCTATGCGGCCAAGAATATCCAGATGTTCAACCTAACTGAAAGTGGTTTGGCCGTTGGTGAGAAGATCGTGTGGCGTGATAATGATAAGCCAACTGGACGATTGAACAATGACACGGCCACTGTTGAGAAGATAGAAGGCACGAACGTAACCTTCAGACTTTCAAATGGTAAAACTGGTGAGTTTGATATGTCCAAGCTGGCTAATTCCCATTGGGATCACGGTTACGCCATGACTGTTCACGCTGCCCAAGGTAAGACAGCCCAGAACGTGTTTGTGCACGCTGAAACCAACCGAGAAGCTTTATTGAACACGGAACAGTTCTATGTGCAGATATCAAGAGCAAAGGACCGCGTGTATCTCTATACCGATTCAAAAGAAGGGCTGGTTCGAGCTGTAGAGCAACGATCAGGTCAAAAACAGACGGCTAAGGAAAGCCGTTACCAGTCTCTGGAACCGCTGGATCACTTGATTGATAAGCTATGGCAACAACCAGAGTCAGGACGCTCGTCAACGCAGACAACAGGTAAATCTCAGGCTAAAGGTATATCAAGAGGCGACAGTGAACGCAGTCTAACTAGATAATTGCGGTCTATTGTCCAAAAAGGGCAGTTTGGCGTACTGGCTAGACTGCCCTTTTATTTGAAAATGGAATGGATACAGAACCAAAAGGGAGATCTAAAAGTGAAAGTTCTTTTTACGTCAATAGTTGTAATGACTGCACTGGCAGGTTGCTCCGCGACCATGCCTAACATCGCCGGCAAGACTAAGACAGATACGTCGGTCCAGAAAATTGAAAAAACAGATCCGGACACACAAGCGGCACTAGCCGACATGAAACTCGTTGGATTCAGACAGGAAGACTTCGGCAGTGAGGAGGCATTCAACTCGGCAGCTAAGATGGTGGCAAATTTAGGTGCCGAGTGGCAAACCTTTAACTCTTGGACCGAGGCGTTGCTAGAGCCGGGTTATCAATCAGCAGCCCTAGAACGCATTCGTACAGCCAACGATGAGCGACGCCAAAAAGAAAGGAAGGTGAATTTTTCAAAAATAGATCGCTATTCCGACGAAGCAGATAAGGCTATGAAGTATGGATTCCATGATTGCTTCAATGATTCTGGTCAACTGTTCTCAGTAGACGATTTTATCGACCATTATGCGCTTACCAACGTTGCCTCTTTCAAAAGCACGGTTGAGCTTTATGAGCGTTGTCTAATCAACGGAGGTAGTGAGTGTACGGAGAACGGTCAGGAACTGAGCTTGGATAAATTCTTGGTGAAGCACAATACAGCCGCTCCACAAGCGCGTAAGGATTTAGCCTTTAATGAATATTACGAATACTGTGCAGTGCGGACTCCAGTTTCATCTGTTCAATACACTATCTCGGCTCATGATAATGATGTGATGGGCAGCCTTATTGCGGCAGCGGCGTCGCGAGTTGGTTGGGATAGTGCGCTTAAAATGTCTCGTGATGTGTTAAACATGCAATCCAGATCTGGAGCAATGAATATGATTGCTGCCAACTTCTATAATTATCAACGAACTGGATACTTTGATGCGTTTGATATCAAACCGTACGCCATAGGCCGCTCCAGTGTCATATCCGTAATGCACGTGGGTGGTATGTGTGCAGCGTTTGGTACAGATAATAGCAGCCAGGATAGTGACATCGAAATTGATGAGCTCGCTATCGCGCTGGGAGCTAAACCTCGTCAAGCGGATGGAGGTTACCATTGTTTGAAATGGACAGACGGTAACTGGAAACGTATTGCTGATTACATTGCTGGCGAAAGCGAGGGGCTTCGTGGGTTTATGTCGGTGTACTCTCCTGCATTCAACAACTATCAGGTGCCCTATTGGAGCTATCCCGGTCCGTACCAGCACAACTCAACTATTCAGACTCAACTCCAGAAAAAAGGAAGTGGTATTGCAAGTTACACAGAGAAAGTCACGGAGAGGGAAACCTGCTCTACATATGCGGCAGGCCATTCAGGACTCGCAACGTGGTCTTATCCTGCCTGTGATTACCTAGAAAAGGCAAGCGAATCAATGAAGGCCAAGGAAAAAATGATGCAAGCCGCAGGTCGGTTTGATGCCTACATATGTAGCAGGGCAGAGGCTGTGAATGGCTATGGCAAACCGGATCTGTCACGTTGTCCCACAGTCTTCTCTCGCGAACAGATAGAAGCTGGCGAACACAAACGCTAGATCATCGAATTCAACTTCTCCATTCATTATTTAGGGGGCTCAGGCCCCTTTCTTTTTTGTCCAAATTGGGCACTTTGCCGTGCCATCTAAAACTTGCTCACCTGAGAAAATATTAGCTCAAAGAGAGTAAAGATAAATGAGGACACTATGGCGGCAGAGATTCAAGTTAACGGACTGGTACTTCCAATAAATGACGCTCACATTCATCAAAGACGAGGTGTAACCGCTGCAAGAGCAGAATCTGGTGAACCTCTTCATTTCACGGTATTGAAGTGCCTCGATGGTCGATACACGAAAACATATTGTGGACTCGCCAGAGTCGATAACACCGATGACTTTTTGAAGATCATGGAGTGGGGAGATCACTTCGAACCTATTGCTTCTTGGTATCAAAGGGGGACTCAATGATTATCAGTATTTTCAGAAAGATTTTCAGAAGAAAGCCCACCCCTGATCTGTACTCTCAACTGTCCAGTCTTGTGGATGAAATGCGGACTTATCAGGCTGATATCGAGCGCTTTCATGCAGACATAGAGGCGTCAGCTAGCCATTTTGAACACATTACCGAGCCCAATAATTTCATTAGCGCAGAGTGGGTTAATGGAAATCTACATGTAAAACATCATCATTAAGAGGTAATTGGAATGGAATTGAACGAAAAAGCGAAAGTTGCGGCGCTCTATCAAGAACTTAGCAAAGCTGATGTCTCTGACCCTAACAAGTTGGTTGGGCAGCTTGAATCGGCGGCTAAGTCAATTGTGCAAAGTATGAATAGTCATCCTATTAAAGATGAGCAGATTAAAACTAGCGTTTTTGATCATGCTCATATGAATGAGCAGTATCGACAGCTATCTGAGCAGCAGATGAAAATTGTTGATTCTGTCCAGTTGCTAATAAAGCAAGTTGAAAGCATGGGGCACGAAAAACCAAATCAAGATAACTGGCTCTCTAAAACGCTCTCTAACTATCAAAGAGGTTACCTGGAGAACGATATTTTCACTGAAGCAGCAGGTGCCATGGTGTGGATGGCTGCAAAGGCTATCCAGAAAATCTTTTTTGAGTCAGATAACGCTAAGCAGCAACAAGCTGCCCAGGAACTAAAAAAAGATATTGGGAAAATGACAAAGGCGCTAGGTGTTGAGTTATCCCGCCTTCAACTAGAGGTCAAAACAGAACAGCGGCATGGACTGATGTCAGATGCGATAAGCAATGCCAAACGGTTGGAACAAAGCGGCCAACAGAAGGAGGCTGATAAGCTGATAGTTAGTACCTATAACAAGCTATCTCATTCTGCCAAGAAAGAGTACAGCCAATATCAACCTCGCCCAGAACATCAAAAATCCATATCCCAGGCTCAATCGAGAGAAAAAGAACGCCAAGCTGCATCGTCAATTCAGCACCAACAACACAGTGAAAAAAGAATCGACCGCGACAAAAACCAGTCAATTGGTCGTTGAGAATTACATTCAAATAAATGAGGAAACTGAAATGAAAAAAGCAATCTTAGCAGTGGCAACCGCATCTATGCTCTCTTTGGCTGGGTGTGCGACAAAGCCTGGAATTAACGACGCTTCACTTATGGTTTTTAAGTTCCCAGCAAGTGGTGACACTATTAATGTTACTTACAAGATTGAGCATGGAAAAGACTGTCTCATTACCATGGCGCTCGGTCCTCAAAGTAATGAACAGAAATATATGACTGCTCTTGACTTGGAATCTCGACGTTGCCTAGAGAATGTAACAGGAGAGAGTCAAGAGGGATTATATCTGGACCTCTCTGATGTTCGTTACAATAATCCGGCGGTGATTAATTTTAGCCTTACAGGGCCTAGTCCATTAGAGGAACTTGTAGCGCTAAAACCGGATAAGACAAAATAATAATCATTCCTATCCCACTTTAAAAAGGCAGATTAACCTGCCTTTTTTGTCATTTATGGTGGCTTAAAATTTATCCGGCTTTGGTGTATGTTCGAGTAAAGGTGCTTCTAATGACCATAATATGAGGATTGCCGTGCCAAAGAACTATAGATCTAAGGTAAGCAAAGCAGTTGCTTACAAAAAGCTGCAAGGTGTTTTAGAAAGGCTGAATGATTGGAATGAGCTTTACTCTTCCTACTATGAAATAGAAGAGGCTGCATTAGTCGGCAGTTTGGCTAGAGGTGGTGAAAAATTTGGTGATATAGATGTGTGCTTAAAAATAAGGCGCAGCCAGCAATTCAGTTACAGTGATTGTAAAAACGACTACATAAAATGGAGGGAGCAAGTTTTAGGCTATAAGCCTCCAGCGCCTTATTCATCAGCAGAGCGCTGCATGTTTGAAACGGATGTCAGTCGCTTTATTAAGAATAGTGATGGGCGAATTGAAATGTTGCGTTGGGACCAGTTTGAGCCAATATGCTTAACCTTACAGCCATTTATAAAATTAGTAGAAAATGGCCGCGTGATCGTTGCCAATGTTGAAGAGTTAGAAGGTCATAGAATAACTTTCACCGCAGAACAAGCTCTCGATATAGTAAAGAGTGGTGTGCCAGAGAATCCAAGAGGAACAGAAGGCATATACTGGGAGTCTTACTGTGCTGCACTGAAGCTATATCCTGCGTTTATAAGAGACGCAATATTAGATCGGGACGCATACTGTGCCGCATACCATTCATTTACTGAAAAGAATGAAGTGTAGATAAAATTGGAAGGCCACATTCCGTTTACTACTACAACATATAGGTAGAAGGTGAGAATGTGGCTTTTAATTTAATTTTTATCGGCTTCTTTTAACGCTTTTCTCATCTCCGCTAAGTCTCCTTTGAGGTCATCCATTGACTCACCGTTAGCCGCTTCCAACTGAGAGCGAAGTTTTTTGAGCTGCTTTATTCGCTCGTTCCGTTCAGCATTTTCCGACGAGAGAAGGGCCTTATCATGCTGGTTGGGTAGATCAAACTCAGACCAAGCCTTGGAGAAGTCACGATGAAACTCTTCCGAGCGAATTTGTTGTTGAACTTCATGTGTTTTTTGTTGGATGAGAACTTCCTGCCTACCAGTTAAGGCAAAGTAGATCACGATGGCTGTTATTGGGCAGGCAATGATGATGCCATACAGTACAGATTTCATTTTTAATTACCCCCTTTTATGCCTGGCTGAGACACTGTGAAGCTTGCCTCCGTGGAGTTGCTGAGATTGGATGCTTCCTCAGTTTGTAAGCGCTCGGAAGTTCTCATTGAAAGATTACGGGACTTGGATGAGCGGTTGTCGGTACTTGCATAATGAGCATTAGACGTTGATGCTTCTTTTGAGTTAGTTCTGGTAGTCGATAATGAAAAGAGAGTGTCGTGATTTAATGATGTCTCCAGCTCCCATGACTCTCCAAAGAGTGAGTTTCCTCGGCCAAAGACAGTGAACTCGCCGATTGAAGCTGACAGATTTTTTGGATCAGCAGAAAAAGAGCCACAAGACCATTCGTATTTTCCTTCATACTGATACCCTCGTGTAGATGGCACTACGCAGTTCCTTCCAAATTGTCTATCTACTATCTTCAAGGCCTTTTCTGGTAAGTCATTACGTATGAGCTGTTTACTCATTGCCTTGGCAAGCGCCATTTTTATCGCTGACTTGCCACTTCCGTTGAGCGAAATCCCGCTTGATATTTCATCCAGCGTTGCTTCTGCTACAAGTCCGTAGACTGCCCAGCAAACACCTTCTCTTTTCAGTCGTTCAGATGGAACTCTTATGGATGAAGGCATGCCAGTGGTCGCCCAGTTGAAAGCTGCCTGCTGCAACTCAACCTTGCATTGTCCCAGTGTTTTTTCTTTGTTCCAGGCCATACAGGCTTGAACGCTTGTAACTAGGGGTTTGGGTTCTAGCTCTGGAAATTGTGGCGCTTGTGGGTTTGTAATGAGCGAACAATTTCTGATGAGGTTTGCTGTTTTCCCTCTTATAGATTTGCCTTTTTCGACATAGGCAAATAGCTCCACGATCATAGAAAGTGGTGCTGTTTTTACTGAAAGACGGCGAGTATTTTGATATTGCTGCCTAGATGAAGCTTCGCTTGCATTTCGAACTGACGTGGAAGTCGTGTCTCGTTTTTCCTCACCTTTTCTTGCTTCCTCTCCCTTTTGGCGTTGTAACTCCATACTGGTCTCATCGTTCAACGTGGTTTCTTTTTGGGTGCGCTTTTCCTGTGAGGATTTTTGGCCCACAGTGGCGCTTTCCTGAGCAAGTGTAATGTTTGAGTATGCAATTAATGCAAAGGCCAGCAAACTCAATGACTTTTTAATCATGTTGAAAAGCCTCCTTGAGCAATGTGATTTGTGAGATGCTTTTGATGCTTGGCTCTACCAGCCATGCGTATCTGTACCTTTGAATGCTTTTACAGAGCGCAACTATGTACTGATCTGCATCCTGAGGTACTGAATGGATTTCCCCATCTTCTTCGGCGGCCATAAAATCAGAAAAATCATCAAAGGCTGCTTTGCTTAGGTACTCAGCCAAATGAGTAGCATCGTCAGAATTTTTGCACAGCAAAACCTCCGGCCAGAGCAGGTCTCCATCGGGCCCTCGATTACCGGGCTGATCGGGTGGATCTAACCTGACGACCCAAACTTCTTTTAGCTCATGTGCTACAGCTAAATTGAGCAGTTCAATGCCATTTAACTTCATAAAAATAACTCCGTGCTTAGTGAACGGAGCCATTATCCCGCTGATAACTGCCGATATTGGCACGCCAAACTGCCCGATTTGGACAAATGTGTTGTCTGTAGAGTCAGAAGGGAATTTCCAGATTTTGACTTAGGTTGGTGTTACTGGTTGAACGTATATAAATGAATTTAAAAAGATATTTATGTTTCGTTACATGTCACGAATGTAAAATGTGACATGTAACGCCACTGCAAGGGCATATGTGGGAACGTTGCACGTTTAAGCCTTGGATATATTGGTTGGCTGCACGATTAACGCTTAAACCTATGGGGTGGTTGCACGACAGGGACCGACCAAAGCCCAATTTGGGGCGTTTACTGAACAAAATGAAGGCCAAATCACTTGTATGCGAACTTTTTCGTTGGTCTGAGAGCGTATGTGGGGCCGTTGCACGGTTAACTAGAAGATATATGGGAACGTTGCACATCTGGCCTAAACTAAGCCGCTGGAACAAGCTGTGTCAGATTTAGCCTGTTCCATGAAGGATAACTTATTACTCCAGATGAATGAGAGGTGTAACTAGATCGGCCACCTTCTGGTGAGCAGCTTTCCTTTCTTCAAAGTACTCATACCGATCATATATACCGTCAACACCGCCTTGTCGGTGATTGATACAAAGCCGAGCGACGTGATTTGGTGTTCCTACTGATGCAGCTAGACTCCTGAATGTTCGCCGTAAGTCATGTACTGTAAAATGCTCTATGTCACCCATCACGTTGGGTGGCTGAATCTTCCTCCCAGCTTCTCGTCCAAACAACTTTGAGATTGCGCTATTCAGGGTGTCAGGCCCCATATGCAATAGATTGCTTCGGCGTCGGGCTGGAAAAACGTATTCAGAACCCATCGATCTTACTTTGAGCTCACTGAGCCATGTCATTGCTTGGCTTGGCAGGGGAATAGATATAGCGATGCCTGTCTTTACCCGCCACTCTGGGATATGCCAGACAGATTCCTCTAGGTCGAACTCTGACCAGGGAGCCTCACACAGTTCACTCTTCCTATTACCTAGTACCAAGAAGAGACAGCACAACAAATAGTTCTCTCTACCAAAACTGTTTAGATGGCTACGAAATACTTTAAATATTTTCTCTATTTCATTGAGCTCTAATGCTCGCTTACGAGTTTTTTCGAGCCCTCCAGCATCGTTTATTGTGAAAGGTGCAGCGGGATTATTAGCGGTTAGCTCAAGCTTTAATGCGTGCTTGAAAAGTTGCTTCATGTAACCAAGCGTGTCATTGGCAATGGTCAAACGGCCACTATCCCTAACTCTTTGAATTATCTCTCGAACATCCAGAGCCGTTACTTCCTGGATTTTAAACTCGCCGATGACGGGCTTAATTTCCTTTCTATATATTCGAGCTGGAATGTTGGGATGCTTTAGCCTTGGCGCTAAATCGTTTTTATACCAATCCTCAAATAAATCATCGACCGATATGATACCCGTCCACTTTTGACGCTGTTTTGCAATGAGGGGATCTACGCCTTGCCTTAAGTCACGTTTAAACACTTCGGCTTCTGATCTTGCATCGGCCAAAGACATACCAGGGTACTGCCCCAGAGTCATTTGTTTACGTTTGCCATTGCCACTATATCGAAGGGCCCAATAGGGCGCTCCTGAATCTGGAACGACAAAGTAGAGTCCTTTTCCGTCGGACTTTCTAATTGGTTCACCTGATTTTGCAAGTGCGGCCACCTGCTTTGCTGTCATAGATGCCACATGACCTCCAAATACTCACCATTTGATGCAAGTATAACGAGGCATTACTCACCAGTTAACTCACCACTTGGATGAAACAGATTGAAACGTACAAGAACAGGCTGGAAATAAAAAGCCCTGATAAATCAGGGCTTTGGTTAATATTGGAAAGCTTTGGAAAACAAGAGAAAATTATTCAATATTCTGGATCTGCTCGCGCATTTGTTCAATTAAAACTTTTAATTCAATGGCTGAATTGGTGACTTCTGTATTAATTGATTTTGATGCTAACGTATTCGATTCACGATTAAATTCTTGCATCATAAAATCAAGACGACGGCCTACTGCTTCTTTTTTCACAAGAATTTTGCGTGTTTCTTTAACGTGAGCTTCTAATCTATCTAGCTCTTCAGCGACGTCTAAACGTTGCGCTAACATCACGAGTTCTTGTTCTAAACGATTATTGTCGATTTGAACTTGAGCCTCTTCTAATTTGCTTGTTAAGCGCTCACGTTGCCAGAGTAATATTTCTGGCATTTGGGCTCTTACTTTCACTACTTCTGCACTAACCGCATCTAAACGTTGTTCGATAAGTGCTTTGAGTGATTGTCCTTCGGTTTCACGGCTAGCAATAAAAGCATCAATCGCTAAATCTAATTCGGCTAAAAGTTCAGTCCCAATCGCATCTAAATCTTGCTCTTGTGCTGAAATCACACCCGGCCAACGTAAAATATCAAAGGGGTTGATAGTCCCTTCATGGCTATGACTTTTTACCCAGTTGGCAGAAACAATCAGTTGTTTTGCCAGATTTTCATCAAGATTAAGTTCGCCTTGAAAGCGGGCATTAAGATCAAAGCGTAAGTTACATTCAATTTTACCACGCGTTAAGCGATTACGTAGACGTTCACGAATAACAGGCTCTAAACTACGTAATTGCTCAGGCAAACGAATATAAGTTTCAAGGTAACGTTGGTTTACGGAACGCAGTTCCCATGCAGCGCTACCCCAGTCTTTTTTGATGTCTCGGCGGGCAAAAGCGGTCATGCTACGGATCATAATAGGGTCTCAATAGTGTAAAAGATGGTACGATTATAACCTTAGGCATCGATACAGGATAGGCATAAGCGATTTTAGGTCGTATAATGCGCCCCCAATATGTCAGAGAAAGCGGAGATAACACCATGCGTCCAGCAGACAGACAAGCAAACCAAGTACGTCCTATTACCATCACTCGTCATTATACAAAACATGCTGAAGGTTCTGTATTAGTCGAGTTTGGTGATACTAAAGTCTTGTGTAACGCCACTGTGGAAGACGGTGTACCACGTTTTCTTAAGGGACAAGGGCAAGGTTGGGTAACCGCAGAATACGGTATGCTTCCTCGCGCAACCAATAGCCGTAATGCACGAGAAGCGGCTCGTGGTAAACAAACTGGCCGTACTATGGAAATCCAGCGTTTAATTGCACGCTCATTACGTGCTGCGGTTGATTTAAAAGCATTGGGTGAATTTACCATTACTATTGATTGTGATGTTATTCAAGCTGATGGTGGTACTCGTACAGCTTCTATCTCTGGTGCTTGTGTGGCATTAGTTGATGCATTAAATAAAATGGTTGAAGAAGGTAAGCTGAAAAAAAGCCCGCTTAAATCAATGGTAGCTGCAGTCTCTGTGGGGATTGTTGATGGTGAACCATTATGCGATCTTGAATATGTTGAAGATTCCGCAGCAGAAACCGATATGAATGTGGTGATGATCGATGATGGTCGTATGATTGAAGTTCAAGGTACGGCCGAAGGCGCGCCATTTAGTCATGAAGAATTGCTTGCTTTACTCGCCCTTGCGAAGGGGGGATTAGAGAAGATATTTGAAGCGCAAAAAGAGGCGCTTAAGCAATAGATTTTATATTTAAGGCGACTGAGAAGTCGCCTTTTTTATGCCTAAATTTTGTCATCAAGTAACGTAGAGAGGAGAAAAAAATGAAAGCCTACCAACGCCGCTTTATCGAACTAGCATTAGCAAAAAATGTTTTGAAATTTGGTGAATTTACACTGAAATCAGGACGAGTGAGTCCTTACTTTTTTAATGCCGGTTTATTTAATACAGGGCGTGATTTGGCTTTACTGGGGCAATTTTATGCACAAACATTATTAGATAATAATGTACCTTGTGATGTGTTGTTTGGGCCTGCTTATAAGGGGATCCCTATTGCAACCACAACGGCAGTCGCATTAATTGAACATCATGACATTGATATTCCTTATTGCTTTAATCGCAAGGAGGCGAAAGATCATGGTGAAGGAGGAACATTAGTAGGAAGCCCATTAAAGGGTGATGTTGTCATTGTGGATGATGTTATCACAGCAGGTACTGCTATTCGGGAATCAATGGAAATTATTAAACAGCATGATGCAACGCTTTCGGCTGTGCTATTAAGCTTAGATAGACAAGAAAAAGGACGAGAAAAACTTTCTGCCATACAAGAGCTAAAACGTGATTATCAGTGCCAGGTGTATTCAATTATTACCTTAGATGATTTAATCAGCTATTTAAACGAGAGTGAGACGTTATCTGAACATTTACCTGCGGTTAAAGCTTATCGTGAGCGCTATGGCGTTAATTAATAAAGTCAAAATACGATAAATGAAAGGTTAATTCTAAATAAAAAAAAGCCCTCGCCCAATAATGGGCGGGGTGAGTAGTACAATGAATCTTCTGTGATAATTACCACAGATGTTGAAATATAAAAGGACTTTTACAGCAGGGGCAAAGCGATTTGCTAATGCCACAATGTAGGAACTGCACGAATGCCATTCCGGATAAATATATTGAGGTACTTCTGTACCAGAGGATGCATGTTAACACAAATAAGAAAAAAACGGCATATTTGTCAATTTCAAATTCTTGAGTTAAATCACGAGTCCATCAATTCATTGTAACTGTGCCAATATTAATGGCCAACGCGCTTCAAATTCTTGGGTCGGGTGATAACGAAATTCAGTGCGTACAAAGCGCGCTAGCATGCCTTCACAAAAAGCGAGTAATTGTGAGGCGATCAAGGCTTCATCGTGTAAGAAAGTACTACCTTCACGAATTTTACGCTCTTTGATAACTTGTCGAAGTTGAACTTCAATGCGCTCATAAAGTTGATTTATACGACCTTGTAATCTATCTTGCTCAAACATCAAAGCATGACCCGTTAAAATACGAGATAGGCCTGGATTTTTTTCAGCAAAACCGAGGATCAAGATAAGAATTAAGCGAATTCTTGCTATCGTTTCTTTCTCGTCTTTTAAGATCAAATTAATACGAGAGACTAAGCTGTCTTCGATAAACTCAATCAGGCTATCAAACATTTTGGTTTTACTTGGGAAATGTCGATAGAGTGCCGCTTCAGATACACCGACAGTGGCTGCAAGTTTTGCCGTTGTAATGCGTTGGCTACCATCACTTGACTCTAACATTTGAGCTAGTGATTGTAAGATTTCATCCCGTCTATTTCTTTTCTTTTTGGTTTCTTTTTTTTCTGCCATGACTGATAAGGCCCCTGCTAAAAGCAAAACAAATCAGTAAACCTTTGCACTCAAATTTTCAGTGCAAAGGGAGTGATATCGTCATTGAAATAATTAATGCAAGACGTCGTTATTATTGGCGGCCGGAATGACCAAAACCACCACTACCGCGTTCCGTTGCGGTAAAATCTTCAACAATATTAAATTCAGCTTGAACAACGGGCACGATAATCATCTGAGCAATGCGCTCACCGGGTTCAATAGTAAACGCTTTTTGGCCACGATTCCAAACTGATACCATCAGTTGGCCTTGATAGTCAGAATCAATCAATCCCACTAAATTACCTAATACAACACCGTGTTTATGGCCTAAGCCTGAACGAGGAAGCACCATTGCTGCTAAACCTTCATCGGCAATATGTACAGCAAGACCTGTCGGTAATAATTCAGTTTGCCCCGGTTCAAGGATCAATGGTGCATCAAGGCAAGCACGTAAATCTAAACCAGCAGAGCCTGTTGTGGCATAAGCAGGAAGTGGATATTCTTGACCAATACGAGCATCAAGAATTTTAACATCAATTTTTTTCATCATAGTGTTTGGCTATCTCATCAAGTAGGCGATGGCTAAGTTGTGCTTTACTACTGTGTGGTAAACGCGTTTCTCCATTAGCCCAAATAAGGTGTAATGCATTATTGTCACTGTTAAAGCCTTGATTTTCTAATGAAACATCATTGGCACAGATTAAATCGAGCTGTTTCTGTTCTCGTTTTTTGCGGGCATATTCTTCCACATTCTGGGTTTCGGCTGCAAATCCAACAACAAAAGGGCGGTGCTCAATCATTTTTCCAACACTGGCGACAATGTCGGGGTTTTTTACCATAGTGATGGTGACTTCATCACCTTGTTTTTTTATTTTTTCAGTGGCGACAAGTTTAGCGCGATAATCTGCAACAGCCGCACAACCAATAAAAATATCTTGTGAAGGCGCGAGCGTCATCACTTGTTCATACATTTCTTGTGCGCTTTCAACGTCAATACGTTTAACACAAACGGGTGTCGGTAATGTGACAGGGCCTGCGATAAGAGTGACATCAGCACCACGTAATGCAGCAGCTTGTGCAATTGCAAAGCCCATTTTTCCAGAGCTATGATTACTGATAAAACGTACGGGATCTAATGCTTCACGCGTTGGTCCTGCTGTTATCGTGATCTTTTTACCTGCAAAGTCTTGTGGTTGTAAAGCAAGTTGTTTTTCAGCTAAAGAGACAAGCTCTAAAGGATCTAACATTCGCCCAGGCCCTACATCACCACAAGCTTGGCTACCAGAATCGGGTCCCCAAATTAAGTAGCCTCGTTGTTCTAAAGTAGATACATTTTCTTGTGTGATCGTGGCTCTATACATTTGTTGATTCATTGCTGGTGCAATAGCAATAGGGGCACTACTCGCTAAACAGAGAGTGGTGAGTAAATCATTTGCCATCCCGACGCGTAAACGAGCAATAAGATCAGCTGTCGCGGGTGCTAGCAGAATGAAGTCAGCCCATTTGCCTAATTCAATATGTCCCATTGCTGCTTCTGCTGCGGGATCAAGTAGGTCATCTGCAACAGGAAAGCCAGAAACCGCTTGTAATGATAATGGTGTGACAAAAGCATGTGCCGCGGGTGTCATTACAACACGGACAATAGCACCTTTATCACGTAAACGGCGAACAAGTTCAGGTGCTTTATAGGCCGCAATACCACCACTAATACCAAGAATAATCTTTTTGTTGTGAAGTGTAGTCATGATGAAATGCCTAAGTACATAAATAATTGTCCGCAATTTTACCACAAGGTATCCGTGAATTCGGAATTCTATGTAACTTCATGTTTTATTGATTAAATTTTTGTGGGTTATCTCGCACAATTTTGGTTGGTGTCTTTTTCATACAATATAAGCAGTTTATAGTAAATGAACTGTATAAAACAACAGTTGTTTTATGATTGGCATTTTATGAAGAGTAATGAAAAATAATAATGTGATTAATATAAATAAAATCAATGACTAACTTTATAACCTTTACTCAATAAGGAGCCCAAGGATGGAAAATCAATCGGTTAGTGAGCTTTTACCTAGAGAAAAATTGTTGCTTTATGGCGTGGGATCCCTCTCTGATATTGAGTTGCTTGCGCTTTTTTTACGTACAGGAACCTATGAAAAATCAGTATTAGAGTTGGCGGCTTTTTTACTAAAAGAGTGTGGTTCTCTGTATCATGTTCTAAATGCTGATTATGAAACGTTAGGGCGTTTTAAAGGTGTAGGGATCGGTAAATTTACCCAGCTACAAGCAATTAATGAAATGGCGCAACGCTTTTCCACAACACAATTTATGTATAGAAATGTGCTATCTTCCTCTGAAGATACAAAGCATTACTTACAAAAATTACTGCATTGGCGAGACCGAGAAGTGTTTGTGGTGCTTTTTCTTGATAATCAAAATCAATTGATTGCTTTTGATGAAATGTTTAAAGGTACAATTAATCGAGTCGAAGTTCATCCTAGAGAAATTGTTCGCCAATCAATAAAAAAGAATGCAACATCTATTATTCTTGCTCATAATCACCCTTCTGGTATTTGTGAACCGAGCCTTGCCGATAAACAATTAACTGAAAAAATTTTTACAGCTTGTCAGTTAGTAGGCGTAAAAGTACTCGATCACCTTGTAATAGGGCATGATAACTGTGTTTCTTTTGCAGAGCGTGGTTGGTTGTAGCAAATATTTTTGTAATTATTGTCAATCTTTATTTGTACGGGTCTTGAGCGTTGAGGCCATTGGGCGTATACTACGCCACCTTTGAGGATCTTGGGTTTGGCGAGAAGAGCCTATCTCAGCAAGTTTTTTCTGAGGTGTTAACACAGTTTTTCAATCGTTAAAAGTTGCTGAGATGGGCTCCAAAGCCTGACGAGGCGGTCAAACCTGATACTAAAGCTCGAGCTGATTAGATTTTTGGAGAATAGACATGTCCCGAGTCTGCCAAGTTACCGGCAAGCGTCCTGTGAGTGGAAACAACCGCTCTCACGCATTAAACGCGACTAAACGCCGTTTTCTGCCAAACCTGCACTCTCACCGTTTCTGGGTTGAGTCTGAGAAACGTTTCGTAACTCTACGTGTATCTGCTAAAGGTATGCGTGTGATTGATAAGAAAGGCATCGAATCTGTATTAGCAGATTTACGTGCCCGTGGTGAGAAGTTCTAAGGAGCTGAAAAATGGCTAAAGGTATTCGCGAGAAAATTAAACTCGTCTCTTCTGCTGGTACAGGTCACTTCTATACCACTACGAAGAACAAACGCACTATGCCAGAAAAACTGGAAATGAAAAAATTCGATCCAGTTGTTCGTCAACATGTGCTTTATAAAGAAGCTAAAATTAAATAATTTCAGTTTTCTTAAAAAACCCGACCTTTGTGTCGGGTTTTTTGTTATATGAGGTTTGCTAAGTATAACAAAGTAAAGCTATTGTGATCTTCGTTTACTCTTTAGTTATACTATAGTTCTTTTGAATCATCAGGTGAATGGATTGCGGATGAGTAAGTCAGTGCTATCAATATTACATACAGAATCATCTTGTGGGTGGGGTGGTCAGGAAATTCGTATACTGACAGAAGCTCAAGGCATGATCCGTAGAGGACATAAAGTTGCACTTGTGTGTTGTCCCACCTCTAAAATTGCTAAAGCCGCACCTGATTATGGTATTGAGGTTTTTACATTACCTGTTGAAAAAAAACGTGCCTCTGCATTAAAAGCACTTCGTCAATGGCTGAAATTACATCATCACCAATTTGATGTTATTAATACCCACAGTTCTACCGATGCATGGCTAGTGGCTGTTTCTTGTGCCACATTGCGCCATTCACCGGTTATTGTCCGTACTCGACATGTTTCTACCGATGTTTCTCGTTCACTGCCCACTCGCTGGCTTTATCTTTCATCTAGTGCTCATATTGTAACAACAGGTGAGAAATTACGTTATACATTGCATGAACATAATCGATTTCCATTGGAAAAGATGACATCCGTACCTACTGGTATTGATTTACAACGTTTCTTTCCACAGGATAAACAGCATGCCAGAGAGAAAATAGGTATCCCTAATAAACCAACGTTAGGGATAGTGGCGACTATGCGAGTATGGAAAGGACATAAATATTTAGTTGAAGCATGGAAATCGTTACACCAGCAGTTTCCCGATTGGCAATTAATTTTTGTCGGTGATGGACCTCAGCGTAAAAATTTAGAGCCGATGGTTAAAAAGGCAGGATTAGCGCAAAGTATTTTCTTTTTAGGTAATCGTGATGATGTGCCTGATTGTTTAAATGCGATGGATTTATTTGCATTACCTTCTTTTGGTAACGAAGGTGTACCTCAAGGTATTATGCAAGCAATGGCCTGTGGTTTACCTGTTGTTTCTACAACAGTGGGTGCGATTAGTGAAGCTGTGATTGATAGTAAAACGGGTTTTACTTTGCCTCCTCAGGAACAAGAGATACTGACGAGTTATTTAGCTAAATTAATGGGTTCAGAACAATTACGTGAGCAGATGGGGAAAGCTGCGCTTGAACATGCTGTTTTACGATTTGGCTTAGATAATATGCTAGATAAAATGGAAAAGATCTTTATTCAGGCAATTAATGATAAAAATAAATCAGTATGATTAATGTTGATAATAAAGTTAAGAAACGATTATTTCTACTTGTCATACTTGAAGTGATAGCGTTGCCGACTACGTTTATTCGCGCAAGTCATATACTTATGTCTGCGCCCAGATCTTTTTAAGGAATAGATCCACATGTTGCCGAGCTACACCTTGAATTGATTTAAAGTATCTATTATCAACTGAGTGTATTCATTCCATTGATGAATATTTGTAATACTTTTTAGTGTATAGTCTGAGAAGTAAAGGTATCATTTAAGCTAAATAAAAAGCATATGGATCCAAATAATATATTGGTTATAGCGATAGCCCGTTTCGGTGATACATTACTTATCACGCCGGTTATCCATGCATTAAAACAGCGCTGGCCTAATGCTCATATTCATGTGCTTGCACATAAACGTAGCGCATGCATTCTTGAGCATAATCCCGATATTGATTGTATTAGACATTTTTCTAAAAAAAGAGCCGTTTGGGCGGGTTGGTTACCCCATAAACCTTATGATTTAGCACTAGTATATGGCAATGATAGTGCGCTGGTGAGTTATGCTCGTCGTCAATCTCACCATACAGTGGCTTTTGCTGATAATAAGTCACTACAGCAAAATGATGTGACTTGGGTTGAACGCCCTAAAAAACTAATGGTGGCACAGAAAGAACGTGCCTTATTAATTAATGCATTAGGGATTTATCCGAGTTGTTGGCAGTTACGCTACTTTATCAGTGATGAAGAAGCGGATTTTGCACAACAGTTTTTAATAGATAATTCATTAATTAATAAGAATATTATTGGTTTTCAATTACAAAGTTTTCCAGCTAAAGCCTATAGAGATTGGCCTGTGGATAACTTTCTGCAATTAGCAAAGCAGATTATTACCCATGACGCGAGTACGTATTTCTTGCTATTAGGTAGTAAAGAAAGTGAACAACTTTCCATTGATTTAGCTAAAAAAATGGGTGAAGAGCGCTGTTTAGCCTTAGCTGGTCGAGTTTCAATGCGACAAAATGCGGCAATTATGGCAAATTTATCGCTTTATGTTGGGGTAGATACAGGACCCACACATTTAGCAGGGGCTTTAGATATCCCAATGGTGGCGTTATACCATAGCTATCACCCTGGGTGCTATTTAGCGCCATTACAACATTCTTGTTGTCAGGTTATCCAACATCCAACCTCGTTGGAAAATGCGCGTCGTGAAGACAATATGGCTGACATATCAGTCGAAGAAGTGTGGAATGCAGTGCGTAATATCATTAATGGAATGAAGGTGAAAAGTAATCCATGAAGATCGGTATAATTGATGTCACAATCACCATGTCTTATGGCGGGATCCAAACAGCGGTTTGGGAACTGGCTAAGCAGTTGCATGATGCTGGGCATGAAGTTCATCTTTATGGTGGCAATGGTGATATCCGACACAATCTGGCAGGACGCCAAATACAGGTTCACACTTACCCTTATACACCAAGAGATAACGTGATTGATCTTGGTGGGCGTTTTCGTCGTATTGTTGAGCGTTATACTTTTGCACGACATGCGAAAAAAGAGGTGATCAGCCAACATTTTGATTGGGTGATTTTAACAAAACCATTTGATTTTTTTTGGCCTTCTATGATGCCTAAATCATCCTCAACGCGTTTTTGCTATATGAGTGGAGGAACCAGTTTTTTTAAAGGCGATCGCAGATTAGGTAAAAAAATTTCAGCATGGGTTGCATGTAGCCACTTTAATGCTTGGCAAATCCAACACCATTTTAAGCAGTTTCCTAGTGTGATTTATAATGGTGTGGATATTGAAAAATTTAGACCTATGACCACGTCGTTGCGTGAGCAATTAGGAATTAATGAGTCTACTTTTTTACTTTCATTTGCTGGCCGGTTAGTGGGTTGGAAAGGCTTAAGTGTGGCTATCGATGCCATTGAAAAGCTAAAAGGTGAAGATGTTAAATTGCTCATTATCGGTGCCGGCGATGATCTTGAGCGATTGAAAAGCAAAGCGACAGCCAAAGGTCTTGCTGAACAAGTGATTTTCCACCCCCCCGTTGAACATAATACATTACCGGAATTTTATGCAGCCAGTGATGCGGGTATTTTTCCGAGTACAGGAGATGAAGCCTTCGGTATTACGATTGCAGAAGCGATGGCGTGTGCAAAACCTGTCATTGCTAGTCATATTGGGGGAATTCCTGAAGTGGTGGGTAATGAAGGCTCTGCTGGATTACTGGTGGCACCGGGAAATGCCGATGAAATTGTGATGGCAATTAATCATCTTCGTACATTATCGGATAGAGGTAAAAGCATGGGAGAGAAGGCACGCCTGCGTATAAAATCACGTTATACTTGGCAACATTCTGCGCAACGTTTATTACAGGCATTGGCGTCATAATAATGAAAATTGCCTATCTTGATCCTTATCCTGTTCCTGATTTACGTGTGGCTTCATTGCAAATATTGCAAAATGTGGATGCATTTGCCCGAGCTGGCGCTCAAGTGACATTAGTCACACCCAAAGGACAATATCGAGATAGCGATATATTAGGTCGTTCAATACATGTTAATGCTAGCCTAGTTGCTTTAAGAGATATTCGTCGTAAATGGTATTTTCCATTTAATTCACAAAAACTTTTCTCATTACAGATAGCTCGCTGGATAAAGCAAAATAATATTGATGCTTTATTTACCCGTAACTTAAAACTCGCGTGTTATCTTTGTGAAAATCATCCAGAAATTCCTCTCTTTTTTGAAAGTCATGAAATTTTCGCTCAATCTTTTGCAGAGTCTCATTCATTTGAGAAAAAAAAGAATCGTGCAAAATATCATAAACTATTAAAAATGGAGAAACTCGTTTACAGCCGAGCGACAGGCATATTTGTTCTTACTTCATTATTAAGAGATGATATTGTTTCGCAATATCAAGTTTCTACACCAATAACAGTGGTTCCTGATGGCGTAGATTTACATGCTGTAGCTGATCATCAGATAGCGCCTTCTACAGTAAATAAAACTATTACGGAAGTGCTCTATTTAGGCAGTTTGCATAAATGGAAAGGGATCCCTACCATGATGCGAGCAATGAAATACCTGGATAACGCACGGTTGAATATCGCAGGGGGAACGCCGGAGCAGATTGGTGGATTAACCTTATTAGCTCAAGAAATGGACGTAAAAGACAAGGTCAATTTTTTGGGATTTATTGATCCCAAAAAACGCTTTAATACGATTGCTCAGCACGATATCTGTGTACTCCCGCTTACGTTAACCAGCATTGGAAGCCGTTATACTTCACCACTCAAGTTATTTGAATATATGGCTATGGAAAAGCCTGTGGTGATTTCAGATTTTCCCTCAATTCGTGATGTGGTAGATGAAAGAGCGGTAAGTTTTGCAGATAGTGGTGATGCACAAAGTTTTGCAAAGCAGATAATACAGTTAAGAGATAACCCGCAACGGGCAAGTGAAAAAACAACTCATGCCCGTTCTCTTGTTGAAAATTATTACAACTGGGATAAACGGGCTGAGGTTATTCTAAAAACAATAGAGACGTTAATTCAATAAGTTATTGTTGTTTATCTGGCGGTGTTGCTGATGGATTATTACGTAAAGCATGACGCAATGCCAACATTAATCCCACTAAAATACCCACTTGATTAATATACGCATTTTCAAATAACCCTCTCAATACATAGACCCCTAAAAATGACATCAGTAATACAAGAGAGGCTTGGCGAATAATCCCGTGATTTTTTCTTATTAGCTGGATACCTTGGGCAATAATCGAAGAGCAGAAATAAAGAATACCAAATAGCCCCAAAATACCGCCCGCAAACCAAAAAGCTAAAAAGATGTTATGGGGTCCTATAGAATATTTAAATACCCAATTTGGATAATCTTTAGTACGTTCATTATAGATGTTATGGTAAACCTGATTGCCATAGCCATAACCTTTTATGGGGTGTTCTAAAATAAGATCTAAAGCTGAGCCTTGAGTGCCGTTATCAAAACGTAATCCACTATTAGTTTGAGTTAATTTATGTTGAAGTAATTTACTGATAACGGGATTTGTCGGTAAATTTGTTGCCCCAATAAATAATAAGGCACAGGTTAATGCACTTATTATCATCAGTAACCATTGGCGATTAATAACTAAAATCAGTAAAGTACTTATAGCTAAAGCGACCCATGCGCCTCGTGCTAAGGTTCCTAATATAATAAAAATAAACGATAAACTAATAATGGTTAACAATAACCAATTAATAATAGAATTTCGTTTTTTTACCGCCCATAAAGCTAATATAATGGGAAAGAAAAAAAGAAGAGCGTAGGAAATGTCTCTATGTTGTGATTGGCTCTCCGTTGTAAATGGTAAAATATTTCTTTTATACTCCAAATAATACTGCACTAACTCCTTAACCATAATTACCAACAACCCAATCGCAAAAGCCACCATCACCATCTTGGCAATATCAGTAGGTTTCTCTTTATACAGCACAATCGGAAAGGTCACGGCAAAAAGCAGTAAGCCATTGAGTATGGGCTTATTAATCTCTTTTATACTGATGCTGGGCTCGACAGAAATCACGATGGAATAACCAATTACCAGCAATAAAAATAGCAACGAGAATGACAGATTATTTTTAAATATCTTACAGATAGCCTTAAAGTCACGTATCAGATACCACAGTGCTGTTGCACCAATCAATCCCATTACAATATTTTTATAACGGGTGATATCTGGTAAGTAGATCAATATAATGTAAAGCCCAACAATGGATAAATTCCAAAGGGATTTTTTACTACAGTTTTTAAACACCATCATAATAATCTGCTATCGTCCTTTATGCTTTTAGGGAAGCTGATCATACAATAAAAATGATGTTATCGCTGTATCTCTTATCTGATAATCATGGAGCCACCTGTGCCTGAATTACCGGAAGTTGAAACCAGTCGCCGAGGTATTGAACCTCATCTTGTAGGCAATGTGTTGCACTATGCTATTGTGCGTAATAGCAAATTACGCTGGCCGGTCTCTGAAAAAATAAAAACCTTATTGGATGAGCCTATTTTAAGTGTGAAACGTCGCGCTAAGTATCTGTTAATAGAGCTTAATACTGGGTGGATCATAATCCATTTGGGGATGTCGGGTAGTGTGCGTATTTTATTAGAGGAACAGCCTGAAGAGAAACATGATCATATCGATTTAATTTTCCGAGATGGCAAAGTGCTGCGCTATACCGATCCGCGACGCTTTGGTGCTTGGCTATGGTGTGAAGATTTAGCCACAAGCTCTGTATTAGCCCACTTAGGGCCAGAACCGCTATTTGATGAATTTAATACGGAATATCTCTATCAACAGTGCAAAAATAAAAAAACAGCCATCAAGCCTTGGTTAATGGACAATAAGCTAGTTGTTGGTGTCGGCAATATTTATGCTAACGAAGCGCTATTTTCATCGGGTATTATGCCTGATAGAAAAGCCAATAGCTTAACACTTGAAGAGTGTGCTGTGCTGGTAACCGCGATTAAACGGGTGCTAACTCGCTCAATTGAGCAAGGTGGTACAACACTTAAAGATTTTCTGCAATCAGACGGTAAGCCCGGTTATTTTGCGCAAGAGCTCTTTGTTTATGGGCGTAAAGATAAGCCTTGTTTGATTTGTGGACAACCGATTGAAAGTATTAAGCAAGGGCAACGTAGCACATTTTTCTGCCGACATTGCCAACATGGCGACAATGAGTGCTAAATTTTGCCTAGTTTTTTTAGCATTGCGGTGGTGACGACATCAGGTAAGAAAGTAGAGACATCACCGTCATGGCGTGCCACATCTTTAATTAAAGAGGAAGAGACAAATGAAAGGTTTTGAGATGGCAGTAAAAACACACTGTCGAGATCGGGTGCAAAGTGACGGTTCATGTTCGCCAGTTGCCATTCATATTCAAAATCAGAAACACTACGAACACCGCGAATTAGGATCGTGGCTTGTTGTTTTTTAGCAAAGTTAGCCATTAATTCACTAAAGCCAACGACTTCGACATTAGGTAAATGATGAGTAACATCTTGGGCTAAATTCACCCGTTCTTCTAAGGTAAACATTGGGTTTTTACGGGCACTATCAGCAATCGCTAATAAAACCGTATCAAACATACCCGCAGCGCGGGTTAAAATATCGATATGTCCATAAGTGATGGGATCGAATGTTCCGGGGTAGATAGCTTTATTTTTCATGATTTACAGTCTTCTGGCTGAGTTCCCATAAAGAGGCGTATTTATTAAAGGTATACTGTGCATTAACCAATGCCAGTATTAATCCTTGTTTCCCGTCTAAAATGCCCATTCGTAATAACCAAGTTTTAAAAAAAGCGCCTAATGTATGGCTTAAGATAGAACAGTAACGGGTTGTTTTACCTTGTTGATAGCGCTCTTTTGCCCACTCGGTAGCATATTTTAGCTGTTTTTGCTGAAACTCCATGAGATCACGGCAGGTAAGATGTAACAGATCACCTTGCAACGTTTTAACTGTTGCGCCTTGCGTTTCTAACGATTCATGAACCAAATTATTGTTATATTGATAACGTTTTCGATCGTATAAACGCGTGACTTTATCGGGATACCAACCACTGTGTTTCATAAATCGGCCCATAAACAAGTTACGGCGAGCACAGTTATAAACCACATTTTCTTCAGGTTGTTGTAATATCGCAAGGATACTGGTTTTTAGCTCAACAGTGACACGTTCGTCACTATCGATCATAAAAATATAATCACCCGTGGCATATTGTTGTGCTAATTGGCGCTGTTTACCAAATCCTGGCCACTCGCTGTTTACAAAGACTTTCGCTCCTTTTTCTGTTGCAATACGACAGGTGTCATCTTGACTCCCTGAATCCAATACAATAATTTCATCCGCCCATTGTACAGAGTCTAAGCATTCACCAATGACATCAGCGACATTTTTACTGATCATCACCACAGAAAGGCGCTTACTCTGGCTCATTAGTGACTCCGAGGGGGAAGATAAGGTGAAAGTAAGGTAAGTAAACGCAGTAATGCTCCTTGGTTTTCATGAAGCACTTCAACAGCATGGCGACCATAGTAACGGCGATAATCTTCATCATTAAGCAATGAGGCAATAGCTGTTGCCATCGATTCACTGTTTGTAACCGTAATTAACCCTTCAGCTTGATCAAGCTTGGCACAGATATTTTTAAAATTAAAAGTATAAGGCCCCATGATCACTGGGATCGCATGTGCTGCGGCTTCTAAAGGATTATGACCACCACGCTCGACTAAACTTCCTCCAACAAAGGCCAGATCTGCAATGCCATAGAGCAACATAAGTTCACCCATGGTATCACCAATAACCACTTGAGTTTGTGCATTAGGCACAGTATCAGTACTTCGTAAGGTATATTTTAACCCTGCTTCGCGTGTTAGTTGTTCGGCTTTAGGAAAACGCTCTGGGTGTCGAGGTACTAAAATTAACAGAAGTTGTGGAAATTGTGTCAGTAGCTTTTTATGTGTCTCTAAAATAATGGTTTCTTCACCTTCATGGGTACTTGTTGCGATCCAAACTGGACGATGAGCAGCCCATTGACGGCGTAAAGCAACAGCTCTTGCCGCTAATTCAGGGGTAACCGAAATATCAAATTTTAGGCTACCTGTCACATGCAAATGTGAACGTTTGAGTCCTAATTCGATAAAACGCTCACCATCTTCTTGGTTTTGAGCGGCAATTAAGGTGATTTTTTGGAGCATCGTTTTGACAAAACTACCTAATTTCTGATAACCAGCAGCTGAGCGTTCTGATAAACGGGCATTGGCGATAATTAACGGAATTTTTCGTTGATGTAGTTTTGAAATTAGATTAGGCCACAATTCGGTTTCCATAATGATAACCAATTTGGGATCAACCGTTTTAAGAAAACGGTTAACTGAACCGGGTAAATCATAAGGAAGATAGACATGGTAAACATCATCACCAAACGCAGAGCGTACACGTTCTGAGCCTGTCGGAGTCATGGTAGTGACAGTGATAGGCAAATCGGGATAGTGATGACGAAGGGCGCGAACAAGTGGCACGGCGGCGAGTGTTTCACCGACAGAAACGGAATGTAATAATATCCCTTGAGGCACAACTTTGCCTTTGCAAAAGCCATAGCGCTCTCCCCACCGTTTGCGGTAGGCGGGTGCTTTACGGCTACGTAGTAAAAGACGTAACCAAATCAGAGGTTGAATAAGGTAAAGAAGTACCTGATATAAACGCAACAACATGCTATCAAATTCACTTATCTGGACGAACGCTTATAGTATCACACTGTGTAGTAGAAAGTGTGTAAAACAAGTAGGCGCGGATTAAGGAATTAAAGCGATATACTGCTTTAAAATATGGTTTAGTTCAAATTTTGCATAGGATGATGGCAATATTTGAGGTGGTGAATAATACGCAAGGCGTAGTTTATCGGCAAGTGAATCGCTATCCATCGTAGAAAGGTAATTAGAAAGTGCATCAGTCATAATTTCGCTGACGCCGCCAGGGCATCGAGTACTGACAATGGGCGTTCCACAAATTAAAGCTTCGATTAATACAGTAGGAAGCCCTTCACTATCAGAGCTTAATGCAACCACTTTAGCGCTTTTGATTGCAGGAAGAGGGTTGGGAGTAAAACCTGCAAGTATGATTTTCTCCATTAAATTAAGTTGTTTAATTTGAGCTTCTAATCGTTGTTTAACGATGGGAGTACCTTCACCTAGTATAATGAGTTGACAAGGTAAATCTGCTTTAGCAAAGGCCTCAATTAATCTGTCTTGTCTTTTTACTTCATGTAATCGTCCAACATGTAAAATATAGTCTTGTTGAGCAAATGCATTCGGTTGTGTTGCTTTTTGTTGTATTTCTTTAATATTAAAAGGGTTATAGATGGTTTTTAGCTGGTGGGCATGAATACCAATGGCATTTATTAAATCATCTCTAACTGCATTAGATACGCAGACGAGGTTTTTATCTTTATAAACGCGTTGAATTTTGATTTTTTTTAACCAATATGAAAATCCAGATTTGTTACCAAGATAAGATTGAGAGTAAATACCATGAATACAGTACCAAACATTACAGGTTTTTAGTTGCTTGGAACGACAAACAATACGGTCTGTTTTGTGTAGATTGGAAAGAACAAGCGCAGGACGTCCTTTCTTTGCAAAAAGTTGTATTAGTACATTATCAAGGGATTTTGCTCTACGCGATATTTCAGTCAATTTTCTGAAAATACCACGATAGTTATCATGATCAACAATATAATCAATAAAATCAGGTAGTTCATACGCTAATTTATTATGTAAGGATAGCAATGTGACTTGATATCCCGCTTGATGAAAACCATTAGCTAGCCTGAGTGTGACATTTTCAGCACCCCCCCCGGGTAATCCATCAATAATAAAAAGTATATGTTGTTGACTCACAAGGCTAATATCCGTTTATAAAGTGAAATAAGCTCGCCTGATAATCGTTGTGGTGTGTAAGGGAGAATAGTCTCTCTCGCCACTTGTGACATTTCAGTCCACGCTGTATTTTTGGGGATCTGTACAATTGCATCAGTTAATCCTGAAATATCCAATGCATCACAAACAAATCCATTTTTACCATTTTGAATAAACTCTGCGCCACCACAATTTGTCGAGGTGATCACGGGTAAACCACACGATAATGCCTCAAGAATAACATTAGGGAAAGGATCATAAAGAGTAGGAAGAAGCAATGCATCCGCCATTTGATAAAAATCGAGCGTTCTTTTCTGCATACCTAAAAAGAAAATACGTTGCTCACAACTTAATTCGGTCGCGAGTTGTTCATATTTACGCTGATTTTTATCACTTCCGACAACTAACAAAATAGCTGATGTTTTTGCTATAGCTGAGATAGCAGCAGCTAATCCTTTACGTTCAAAACCAGATCCCACATAAATAAAGCAAGGCACATCTTGTGGGATATTATATTGTGTCTTTAATGTATATTTTTGAGAATTTGTCGCGGGGACAAAAGTATTATGATCAATTGCGTTATAAATGACAGATATTTTATCGGCAGATACGCCGAAATCCTCAATAATTTCATTTTTAACCATCTGTGAATTACAAATAACCTGCTTTAATGCAGGATCTGCATACATCTGCTTTTCTGCATTCATCACATAACGATGGTATCTATCATAAAATAGCCAACGACCTTTCCATTTGGGTAATATACGTTGGCGTTGTAGTAGCCATCGGCGATGTACGCCATCACCTGCTCTGAAAATATCACAACCCGCAATACGTTCATGGCTTTGAACGATATCAAAATGATTTTCTTGCCAACATATTCTTGCTGCTTTAGCGAAACCTGATTCTCGACTAATCCTGCCTAATTTTCGAGGGTTACATAAGTGAATATGCCAATCTGGATTGGTATCACCTTGCCATTCTCGAGTGATCACATTGAGTTCAAGATCATTGTTTGACAAAGCATCTAATGCGCGGGCAATAAAACGCTCTGCTCCTCCATCAGGGCGATATTTTTGTCGAACAATAGCGAGTCGTAATGGGTGATTCATTAAGATAAATACCTTATAGCTGTATTGTAAACTACACCAACAGGAATAGCGGAAAGATAGCGTTGTTGGGTATCTGTTTTGATATGATCTGGGTGTGGAATATCGCCATAATTACCCGCCCATATTGTTTCACCTATCGCTTGCCAAGGATGCCAAAGTTCAAGTTTTGAAGGGCCAAAAAGTGCCACTAAAGGAGTTTTTAATGCCGCTGCCATATGCATTGCAACAGAATCAACACCAATAAAAAGTTCAGCATTATCGATTAATATAGCGAGTTGAGACAAAGAAGTTTGACCTGCCAAAACGGTAATAGTCTCTTTATTTGGACATTGTGCCAAAATAGTTTTTATCATCTCTAATTCTTTTTGTTCTGGGCCTGAGGTTAAAACAACGGAATAATGACTTTGTTGAAGTTGTGTAATTAAAGTCGCCATTTTATCTTCATCCCAGCATTTGAAAAACCAGCGAGATGTTGGTTGGATAACGATATAGTTTTTAGGGAGATGCTGTTTTTCAATAGTCTCAGTTAACCACTGTTTATCTGCTTCACTATAAGACATCGTCACATCCGACATAATAGGAATATTAAGTGGAGCAAGGATACTCAAGTTTTGTTCGACAGTATGTAGCTGTTCATGATCTGCTGTAGGGACAATGATATTATGGCATTTTTTCCAAAATTGACTGTCTTTGCGTTTTTCAAACTCAAAGCCTAAACGAATTTGTGCTTTAGTGACTAAAGTAAAAATAGCGGCTTTCCACTGATCTGCTAAATTAACCACTAAGTCATACTGTTGTTTTTGTAATGTTCGGCCAAGTTCCCACTCTTTTTTTAATCGAGTCAATTTACCTTGATGCTTCCAATTGCGATCAAGATAAAAAATGTTATTGATTAGTGGGTTGTGCTCAAGCATAGGTAATGTTTCTTTGTATAATAAAACATCAATCGTTGCATTAGGATAAGCTGATTTTAATGAGCATATAACGGGCGTCGTTAATAACATATCTCCATGATGTTGGAGTTTAATAACCAGTATTCTATTAAATGATTGATTTATATTAGTCATAATTACTTTAGCTTTAGTGAGATACGTTAATTGTAAACAAATCCGCAGAATGCATCTACCATACTGTATTTATATTGATTGAATTGATGTTTTCTACTGCGTAACATAGAACGATTTATTCAATTGTGAACCTATAATCTATAAGTTGGCGGGGAATGCATGACTAAACCAGCATTTATTATCACATTAGATACCGAAGGCGATAATCTTTGGGAGAATGAACGTGATATTACTACACAAAATACGCACTTTCTTCCCCGTTTTCAGCAACTTTGTGAACGTTTTCATTTTAAACCGGTTTGGTTAACTAACTATGAAATGGCCATGGATGATGCCTATATTGAGTTTGCTCGTGATGTTATTGCACGTAATACGGGTGAAGTTGGTATGCACTTACATGCCTGGAATAGTCCGCCATTGACTCCTTTAACAGATGATGATTTACATTATCAGCCTTATTTAATTGAATATCCCACAGATCAAATGCGAGAAAAAATCGCATTAATGACACACTTACTTGAAGATAAACTACAAACCAAAATGTTAAGTCATCGTGCAGGTCGTTGGGCATTTAATGAGATTTATGCACAACTCTTGGTTGAGTTTGGTTATCAAGTTGATTGCTCTGTCACGCCTAAAGTTGATTGGCGATTTACTAAAGGCGATCCCGCACAATCAGGGGGAAGCAATTATACTGATTTCCCAAGTCATGCTTATTTTATGGATCTAGAGGATATCACTAAAACAGGTAATTCAACGTTGCTAGAAGTGCCAATGAGTATTCAATATAAGCATTCGCCTTTAATGAATAAATTTAAGCAGGGTTACGATAAATTAAGAGGTAAGCAACGAGCGCCTTCTGTGAATTGGCTTCGCCCTAAAGGTGGTAATGCTCAGCAAATGATTGATGTTGCTGAAAAATCGTTAGCTCAAGGTCATTCTCATATTGAATTTATGTTGCACTCATCTGAATTTATGCCGGGAGGTAGCCCAACATTTCGTACTGAAAAAGATATTGAAGGGCTATATCACGACTTAGAAACGTTGTTTAATTTCTTATCAGATAAAGTACAGGGAATGACATTAGCTGAATATTATCAAAGTAAGGTGCAGGCAAAATAAGATGAAGTTGAAGAAATTAAAATGGGTACATAACTTCCTAAATATTTATAACCCACTTTTTGGCAAGATGAAAAAAATAGAGACATTTTCATCTGATATTCAATTTAACAGTATTCTTATTTTTTCCACGACAGCACTGGGAGATTTTATGTTTAATACTCCCGCGATAAGAGCGATTCGAGCGCACTATCCTGATGCACATATCACCTTGGTTTCAAGTGAGAAGAATAGGTTATTAGTTGAGAATTATGATCAAATAGACAGTGTGGTTTATTGGGATAATAAAATAAAAAATTTACTTCCCATTGCGTTACAAGCAAAAAAATATAAACCTGAATTAGCTATTATTCTGCATTCACATCTTCCTTATGATGTGCTATTTGCAGTAATGGCAGGTTGCCAGTATATCTTACGTAATACTTTTCATGTTATTCCGAAATGGTTTCAGAAATGGATTATTGCTGAGCATCAGCCTCCTAATTGCCATGTTATTCAAAGTAAACTTAATATTATTCGCTATTTAGGAATAGATAGCTCTGATACAAGAATGGAACTTCCATGTGAAATAACGCAATTAATTAAGAATGAAAACAATATCGTTGGTTTTCAGATGGGGGCATCAACACAAGAGCGTAGATGGCCTATTAAATACTTTGTAGAGTTAGCTCAAAAGCTTATTGAGAATGACCCATCGTTACAGGTTAAGTTAATTGGTTCACCTAGAGAGTTAGAATTACCCGAAGCATTTTTTGTATTGTTGCCGGAGCAATATCATAACAATATTGAAAACCTAGTAGGTAAAACTTCATTACCTGATTTGTTAAGTCAAATAAAAATAATGGATGTATTAGTCACTGGGGATACTGGGCCTTTGCATTTAGCAATAGCGTTACAAATACCTACAGTTAGCCTATTTGTAACAGCTGATCCAAAATGGACGGGGCCTTATCAGGATCTTCATTTACATACCATTATCAATAAAAAGCCTAGTCCAGATAAGGGAATACCCGATTCAATGGAGCTTATTGCTGTTGATGAAGTTTTTAATGCCGTCAATAAAACCCTAAAAGACTAATAACTTTAGGGTTGATAAGGCTAAATATCGAGAATATTGATAACTTGTTGCGCACTTATCTCCCCAATATCCCCACCTTCTGCTTTTATAGAGGTTTGGGCTTTACCGTAACCGCCTATTAGGCCGGGATCGGTAGGGCCAAATAAGGTGATATTGGGTTTATCTAATGCAGCCGTTAAATGGCTTAACCCTGTATCTACAGATACGACACTTTTGGCGCCCGCAATCACTTGAGCCACTTGGGCTAGAGACATCTTCGGTAACACATCAACGTAGTCAAAATCTTTTGCTAGACGTATTGCACGTTGATGCTCATGTTCGGCACCCCAAGGTAATTTAATCCGCAATCCTGAATCGGCAAGTAAGGCGATTAACGCTCGCCAATGAGACTCCGGCCAATGTTTTTCATCACGTGTTGTTGCGTGCAAGAAGACCAGATAAGGACGCTCATCAAAAGGGGGAAGTGAGAGAAAATGTTGTGCAATGCCATAATCACCTTGAGATTGTGGTATGGAATAACCCAAGCTTAGTGCAAATAGCTGGCGAATACGTTCAACCGCATGCATTTTTCTACTGACATCGTGACGAATATCGTAAAAGAAACTGGCTAAAGGCTCTCGGGCACATTGACGAGAATAGCCGTGTTTAGTGCCTTTGGCGTATCGAGTCACTAAAAATGCACTTTTCAGTAAACCTTGCGCATCAATAACAGCATCATAATGATGGGCTTGAATAGCGCGACGAAATTGCGCGCGCTCTGCACGAATAGGCGCACTAAACCAATTTTTACGCCAACGACGTATCGCCACAGGAATAACGGTATCAACCGCTTGATGCCAGCTTGGAATTTGTGCAAAACCCTCTTCAACTGCCCAGTCAAAACGGATATCAGGATACGCATTTATTGCATCAGTTAATGCTGGCAATGTATGTAACACATCGCCCATGGAAGAGGTTTTAACGATTAATACCCGCTTCACGCTGATGGCTCCGTTGACAGTAAATTTTCTAATTCAGCAAAAACCTTCTCTGGCTGAATATCTATTAAGCTTTGGTGATAACCTTGTTCTGCATTCCCTTTACGTACTTTGTGATAGCCCGTAATCAAACGGATCACGCGTGCTTTATGGGATAATGGTGGCGTAAAGTCAGGGCTACTTGGGCCATAAAGGGCAACTAACGGGCGCTCTAATGCCGCCGCCACATGCATTAAACCAGAGTCATTACTGACGACAGCTTTACAAGATGCAATCAAATTCACCGCTTGTTCAAGGCTGGTTTCACCTGCAAGATTAAAACAGGCTTCACGGGCTTCTGGCGTTAAAGCTTGTTTTATCTCTTCACCAGCTTCTTTATCTTTTTGAGAGCCAAACAAGAAGATTTGATAACCTAGTTCAATCAGTTTCTGTGCTAAAGCAGCATAATGATAATGAGGCCAACGTTTTGCAGGACCAAATTCAGCACCGGGGCAAAAACCAATCGCAGGGCGTTGGGTAGATAATGAAAATTGGGTCAATGTGGTAGAGATATCATTTTCAGTAACTGATAACTTAGGCCATAACAGAGGTTGAGGTAAATCAGTCGCTTTTTGCACCTTTTGTTTGTCATAAGCCAGGGCAACATAGCGTTCAACCATTAAAGGAAATGCGTCTTTGTCTAAAGGGCGCAAATCATTTAATAGCCCATAGCGCATTTCTCCACGCCATCCTGTGCGTTTAGGAATATCGGCAAAGAAAGGCACTAATGCTGATTTTAATGAGTTTGGTAATACATAAGCGTGAGTATAACCATTCTCTTTTAATTGTTTTCCTAAACGGCGACGTTCACCAATGGCTAACACACCATGTCCTAATGGCATTGAGATTGCATTATCAACCTCTGGCATTTTTTCTAATAATGGACGGCACCACGCTGGTGCCATCACATCAATCGTTGCCGCAGGATGTAATGCTTTCAATGTACGATAAAGGCTTTGGGACATCATCATATCCCCGACCCATGAAGGCCCTACCACAAAGATTTTCATAAACAGAGATTACTTACCTTGATTTAACCATTGCATATAAAGCTCGACGCCTTCTGCTACCGTTTTAAACGGTGCGGTATATCCTGCTTTACGTAAATTCGTTAGGTCAGCTTGAGTAAAGGCTTGGTAACGGCCTTTCAATTTCTCTGGGAACTCAATATGTTCGATAGAGAGATCTTTATCTTTATGATGAGCAATCACTGCGTCCGCAACAGCTTGGAATGATTCAGCTCGACCTGTACCACAGTTAAAAATACCCGATACATTATTGCGCCAGAACCATAAATTAACCGCAGCCACATCACCTACATAAATAAAGTCGCGTTGGAAGGTTTCACTACCTTCAAATAATTTTGGATTTTGACCCGCATTTACTTGGTTATTTAAATGGAATGCAACACTCGCCATGCCACCTTTATGTCCTTCACGAGGGCCATAAACATTAAAATAACGGAAGCCACAAATCATTGAATCTGCTTCAGGTAAAATCTGGCGTACATATTCATCGAATAAGAATTTTGAATAGCCGTAGACATTTAAAGGTGCTTCGTACTTTCTCTCTTCAATAAAGTTATCAGTGCGGCCACCATAAGTGGCTGCAGAAGAGGCATATAAGAACGGAATTTGGCGATCTAAACAGTAGTGGAGTAGCTCTTTAGAGTATTGATAGTTGTTATCCATCATATATTTGCCATCCCACTCAGTGGTAGAAGAGCAAGCACCCTCATGGAAAACAGCATCGATATCACCGAAATCATCCCCAGCAACAATGCTTGCAATAAAATCTTCTTTATCCATGTAATCAGTGATATTTAGATCGACCAAATTTACGAACTTGGTGCCATCTTTGAGGTTATCAACAACCAAAATATCGGTATAACCTTCATCATTTAATGCTTTAACAATATTGCTGCCGATAAAACCTGCACCGCCAGTGACGATAATCATATGGCTACCCCTTCATATAAAATCTAAAAATTAGCTCTGAGTCTATAATAACACTGAACAGCGTTAACGGTAGTATTCATCAAGGAACAACAGACTGAAATTCTCGAAAAAAGCAGTGCATATTAGTGATCTTAATTACACAAATAACATTATTTATTTACATTTGTCGTTTTTAATAGAGTAAAGGCATAAAATAAGAAACAATATGATTATATTATAGTCAATTATAACTATTGCTTCTTTTTGTCTCTGTTTAGGAGAAAGTATGTCCACCCACTCTTTCTATCAACAAATTAATCAACAACTCGAACAAACTCGTCAAGATGGCCTCTTTAAAAATGAGCGCATCATCACTTCTTCACAACGTGCTGAGATTGCCGTTGCTGACGGAAGCCATGTTATTAATTTCTGTGCTAATAATTATCTCGGTTTAGCAAATCATCCCAAGCTGATTGAAGCGGCGAAAACGGGTATGGATAGCCACGGGTTTGGTATGGCATCTGTCCGTTTTATCTGTGGTACTCAAGATTCACATAAAACATTAGAAAATAAAATTGCTGAATTTTTAGGTATGGAAGATGCCATTTTGTATTCATCTTGTTTTGATGCCAATGGGGGATTATTTGAAACATTAATGGGGCCAGAAGATGCGATTATTTCTGATGCCTTAAATCATGCATCTATTATTGATGGTGTGCGTTTATGCAAAGCAAAACGCTATCGTTACGCGAATAACAATATGGCTGAACTTCGCGCACAACTTGAAAAAGCGAAAGCAGAGAATGCTCGTCATATTATGATAGCGACAGATGGTGTGTTTTCAATGGACGGTGTCATTGCTGATCTAAAAAGTATCTGTGATTTAGCGGATGAATTTGGTGCCCTAGTCATGGTTGATGATTCGCATGCCGTCGGTTTTGTGGGGGCACAAGGACGAGGTACACATGAATATTGTGATGTGATGGATAGAGTTGACATTATCACCGGTACTTTAGGTAAAGCGCTAGGTGGTGCATCGGGGGGGTATACGGCGGCACGCAAAGACGTCGTTGAGTGGTTACGCCAGCGATCTCGTCCTTATCTATTCTCGAACTCGTTAGCACCTGCGATTGTTTCGGCCTCTATTGCCGTTTTAGATATGCTGAAGTCAGGTGATGAGATTAGAGCTCGTTTATGGCGTAACGCTTCACTTTTCCGTGAAAAAATGAGTGTGGCGGGTTTTACATTGGCGGGTGCTGATCACGCGATTATTCCCGTGATGTTAGGTGAAGCTAAATTAGCGCAAGAATTTGCAACTCGTTTACTTGATGAAGGTATTTATGTCACGGGATTCTTTTATCCTGTTGTACCGCAAGGGCAAGCACGTATTCGTACACAAATGTCGGCAGCGCATACTCCAGAGCAAATTGAACGGGCAGTGGCTGCATTTATTAAAATTGGTAAGCAACTTAATGTGATTGCATAAGGCTCTCCTATGAAAGCATTGTCAAAATTAAAAGCACAAGAAGGTATCTGGATGACTGATGTTCCAGTACCTGAACTTGGTCATAATGATGTGATGATCAAAATTCGTAAAACAGCGATTTGTGGCACGGATGTTCATATTTATAACTGGGACGAGTGGTCACAAAAAACAATTCCTGTTCCTATGGTCGTCGGTCATGAATATATTGGCGAGATTGTTGCGATAGGACAAGAAGTTAAAGGCTTTAATATTGGTGATCGTGTCTCGGGTGAAGGACATATCACTTGTGGTCATTGCCGTAATTGTCGTGGTGGTCGTACGCATTTATGTCGTAATACTATCGGTGTGGGTGTAAACCGTCCGGGTTGTTTCGCTGAATATCTAGTTATTCCTGCTTTTAATGCGTTTAAAATTCCAGATAACATTCCTGATGAGTTAGCAGCCATTTTTGATCCTTTTGGTAATGCTGTACATACCGCATTATCTTTTGATTTAGTGGGTGAAGATGTGCTGGTTTCCGGTGCTGGCCCTATTGGTATTATGGCGGCTGCCATTTGTAAGCATGTTGGAGCCCGTCATGTGGTGATCACTGATGTTAATGAATATCGCCTTGATCTCGCGAAAAAAATGGGTGTCACTAGAGCTGTGAATGTCAGCAAAGAAAACCTAATAGATGTTATGAAAGAATTGGGTATGACCGAAGGATTTGATGTGGGGTTAGAAATGTCAGGTGCACCACCTGCGTTTCGTACCATGTTAAACACCATGAATCATGGTGGTCGTATTGCGCTGTTGGGTATCCCACCTTCTGATATGGCAATTGATTGGGGGCAAGTTATTTTTAAGGGGCTGTTTATTAAAGGTATCTATGGGCGTGAGATGTTTGAAACATGGTACAAAATGGCGGCACTTATTCAGTCTGGCCTTGATCTCTCTCCGATTATTACTCATCAATTCCCAATCGATGAATTCCAAAAAGGCTTTGATATCATGCGTTCCGGTCAATCAGGTAAAGTGATTTTAGATTGGCAGTAATGAGTGATCATTAAGCAAAAAAGAGCCTTGAAAGGCTCTTTTTTATTGCGTTACTTTTCAATTTCATCCATTGAATTAGGATTAGGAGGGTTGGGTAATTTCTTTTTTTCTGATGAGCTAAATCCATTGGATAACGTATTAATCAGTGTACTTTTTTTTATCGAAATAATCGCTTCTTGTGCGGGTTTTAACCATGAAGCGGGTTTTGGCTCTTGCGGTGATTTTGTAGGTGGTACCACTTTGGGTGGTTCAGGCTGTACTGGTTTTTCTGTTTGTGGTTTTAATAAGCTACTTGGTGCGACGAGTTGAATATCAGCAGGTAGTAAAGGCAGTTGTTGTTGCAATGCTCTGACGGTAGAAGGGTGAGGGTGTCCAATAGCGATGGCTGAGCCATTTTTCCGCGCTAAAGCAATTGCTCGGGCAAGTTGTTGGCGAGTCTCAGCTTCTGTTTGTACGTTATCGAGAAAAACATGGCGACGCAAAGAGGGAACACCCGCGGCTTTAGCGACAATGGCAGCTTGTGTATTACCAATGGTTACACTATCTAAAAAATAGAGGTTTGAGTGATTAAGTGCTTTTATCACTCTATCCATCGCTTGCCTATCTGATGTCATTGCACTACCCATATGGTTATTCATACCGACAGCGTAAGGAACATTATTAATAGCATTTTGAATAATACGGTTAATTTCAGCCTGATCCATTGACGGTTTTAGGGTGTCGCGCTCTAGAGGTTGTTTGCTAATGGGCGCCATGGGCATATGAATGAGAATTTCCCGCCCTTGTGCATGGGCTTTATTCGCCACTTCTTTACCATGAGGAGAATCAGGCAAAATGGCGATAGAAACCGCAGTTGGAAGTTGTAAAATTTGGTTATCTTCTTTTTTACGATAACCAAAATCATCAATCACAATAGCTAATTTGGCCGCAAATGCAGGTGTGCTCACAACCAGGCTTAGCAACATTAAACTAAGTAAAAAAGCACTCTTGTGTTGTAATGTGCCAAGTAATTTCAAACCTACCTCCCAAGCCAAGGAACTGGGTTTACCGCTTTCCCTTGACGTCTAATTTCAAAATAGAGTGCTGAACGCTCTTGTCCACCACTGTTACCGACTAAAGCAATAGGTTGACCCGCTTTAACTTGTTGACCGACATTCACTAAAGCACTTTGGTTATAACCGTAAAGGCTCATATCACCTTTACCATGCTCAACCACAACCACTAAACCATAACCTTGAAGCCAATCCGCTAATAACACTCGCCCATCCGCAATTGCTTTGACTTCGGTACCTTGTGTTGCGGGGATGACAATGCCTTTCCAGCGTAATTCTCCCGAGCCAGAAATAGATTCACCAAAACGGTGTAATAAAGTGCCTCTGATTGGCCAAATTGCTTGTCCCGTAGGTTTACCTAAACCGCCTGTACGTGACATCAATGATTGTTCTTCAGCTGTTGGTTTATAGGTTGAACCGCGCTGTTGGGCTTCTCGTTGTTTGGCGGCGATGCGCGCAGCTTCCCGGGCTTCACGCTCTGCGCGGGCTTTGGCTTCTCGTTCTGCTTGAGCGATTTTATTTCTTAATTGCGCTTCGTTAGCTCGCATAGTCGCTAAGTTTTTTTGATCCGCTTTTAAGGTGGATTCAAGTTGGGTCAGTGTTTTTTGTCGAGCTATTAATGCGTTATCAAGCTTTTGTTTTTCTTGCTGTTGTTTAGTTAAGACTTGCTTTTGCTCGTTCTGTTTTGCTTGTTGTGCAGCTTTTTCTGCTTCCAGTTCTTTGGATGTTTGAGCCAGTTCGGCCATTGTTTCTTTACGAGCATCATTAATATAGCTGTAATACGCTAAAATACGCTCTTCACGCTGACCTTCTTCACCACGAAATAGGAGTTCAATACCTTGGTGTTTGCCTTGACGATAAGCCGCATCCATTTGACGGGCTAATAACGCTTGTTGTGAATGATATTGTTTTTGTAGGCGTGCAATATTCGCGGTAATCGTTTTGATCTCTTTACTTAAAGTTTGTAAGCGGTTTTGTGTTTCATGCACAGAACGACCTGCATTAGAGATTTGTGTTTCTTGTGTTTTTAATTGATTAAGCAGTGCTGTACGTTGTTTTTGTTGTTCTTGAACTCGTTTTTCTTTTTCTGCAATTGTGGTTTGTAGATCTTTTAGTTGATTGCGATTATCCGTTAATGAGTTGGCAAAAACAGGGGTAACTGAAAAAAGAGTTGTGCTAATTAGCAACGCGATTAACGGTAAAGAAAATACACGATAAGGCTGAGGTGTTTTTTTTTGAAGATCCATTTTCTCTGCCATCTGACCAACGTACCTTTCATAACAGTTTGTAAGATTATTTCATGCCACAAAACAACTGACCAGCTAACATGAAATAAAGCCGAAATTTCAGATAATACCTAACAGGTAATCTATTCAATTAATAAGAGATTATAAAGCAATAATAGAGGGAAAGAGGAAAAAAGAGACAATCCGTGTGACAGCGCAATAAAATATCACGCTGTCCACGAGAGCGATTATTCGACGATAGTACCCCAAAGGTCATATTCATCTGCATGTTCAATCAGAACACGAACGATTTGCCCTGGTTCAACGTCAAACTGCTCGTTAAGATAAACCGCACCATCAATTTCAGGTGCATCAGCCATACTGCGACCAATCGCACCTTCTTCATCCACTTCATCAATCATAACAAGCAACACTTTGCCGATTTTCTCTTGCAGGCGTTCAGTCGAAATTTGTTGCTGTAATTGCATAAAGCGATGATAACGCTCTTCTTTCACTTCTTCAGGTACTTGATCGGCTAATTCATTTGCTTGCGCGCCATCAACAGGGCTGTATTTAAAGCAACCAACACGGTCTAAACGTGCTTCGCTGAGGAAATCCAATAACATTTGGAAATCTTCTTCTGTTTCACCTGGGAAACCAACAATAAAAGTAGAACGTAAGGTTAACTCAGGGCAAATTTCACGCCAGCGTTTTACGCGCTCTAAAGTTCGTTCAACAGAGCCTGGACGCTTCATCAGTTTTAAAATTTTCGGGCTTGCGTGCTGTAATGGAATATCTAAATAAGGCAAAATTTTGCCTTCAGCCATTAAAGGAATAACATCATCGACATGTGGGTACGGATAAACATAATGCAAACGAACCCAAATCCCCAATTTTGCAAGCTGTTCACATAGACTCACCATACTGGTTTTGACTGGCATCCCATCCCAAAAACCCGTTTGATGTTTCGTATCAACACCGTAAGCGGAGGTATCTTGAGAGATAACCAGCAACTCTTTTACTCCAGCATTAACTAATCTTTTAGCTTCACCTAATACATCACCAATTGGACGACTATCTAAATCGCCTCGCATTGATGGAATGATGCAGAACGTACAGCGGTGATTACAGCCTTCAGAGATTTTTAAATAGGCGTAATGACGCGGTGTTAATTTGACACCTTGTTCAGGTACAAGGCTGAGAAACGGGTTGTGATCAGGTTTAGGGACATAGTGATGAATATGTGATAAAACTTGCTCATAACTATGAGGCCCTGTGATTTCGAGTACTTTGGGGTGCACTTCACGAATTTGGTTCTCTTTTGCACCTAAACAACCAGTAACAATCACTTTACCGTTTTCATCGAGTGCTTCACCAATCGCTTCTAGCGATTCTTGTACTGCGCTGTCAATAAAGCCACAGGTGTTGACGATGACTAAATCAGCATCATTATAGGTAGGAACAACTTGATAACCTTCTGTGCGCAGTTCGGTTAGGATACGTTCAGAGTCCACTAAATTTTTAGGGCAACCTAATGAAACGAATCCGATTTTAGGCACTTGATTTGTTTGCGACATGCTCGTGTTCTCAATACTTTTAAATAAATAACAGACAGTTGTTGTTTCTCAGACAGGTATAAATCTTACGCAATATAGGTGATTTTATACGTAAATAGCCATTATTTGGGATGCTGATTTATTAATAGCTTGCCTGAAGAGGGTTCCTGTAGAGTAAAAAGGTACGGCCTTTTAAATTCATCATTTTTTATGGAACGGGTGCTAATGGTACATAAATCCGTCAATAAAAAAAATGATTGTTGAGAAACTTTCCGCAAAAACTGAAAGAGAAACGCAGGAATAGGCTGTAATTGCGCCATGACAAAGGTATACTTTGGCTCTTTGATACTATTTTTAACCAACGAGAGTGATTGCATCCTATGCTGCAAGAAGTAATGCAATTTTTCAACCGGCATACCCTGTTAAGCTTTATCTGGGTTGCGCTGCTGGTGGCGGTCATTGTATTGACCTTTAAAGGACTTTTTTCTAAGACGAAAAATATTACCCGTACAGAAGCGATTTCTTTGATAAATAAAGAGAATGCGGTATGTGTTGATATCCGTAGCCGTGATGAATTCCGTAAAGGACACATCATTGATTCTATCAATTTAACGCCTTCTGAAATTAAAAGTAATAATATTGCTGAGCTGGAGAAATATAAGTCACAGCCAGTGATTGTTGTTTCACCATCAGGTATTGAAGGTGCAAAACCTGCTGAAAGCCTAATTAAACTCGGTTTTGAAAAAGTCTTTATTTTAAAAGAGGGTCTTTCTGGCTGGAGTGGTGAAAATTTACCACTGGCTAAAGGTAAAAAATAACGAGCAGGCAGATTGAGTTCTATACTTACTGCTATTCAATTAATAAGGATATAAAAAGGTAAGATTATTATGTCAGAACAGCAAAACCAAGAGATGACTTTTCAAATTCAACGTATCTATACAAAAGATATCTCTTTTGAAGCGCCTAATGCTCCACAAGTTTTCCAAAAAGAGTGGCAACCAGAAGTTAAATTAGATCTGGATACATCTTCTAATACTTTAGCTGAAAACGTCTATGAAGTTATTTTGCGAGTCACTGTGACTGCAACGATGGATAACGAGACTGCATTCCTGTGTGAAGTACAACAAGCGGGTATCTTTACTGTTGAAGGTATTGAAGGCACTCAATTAGCACATTGCTTAGGCGCATATTGCCCTAACGTTCTGTTCCCTTATGCTCGTGAATGTATCACTAACTTAGTCAGCCGTGGTACTTTCCCACAACTGAACTTAGCACCAGTTAACTTTGATGCGTTGTTTATGAACTATTTACAACAGCAACAAACTGATGCTGCTAATGAAGGGGCTGAAGAAGCTTAATGAACGCTTCTATGACAGTTATCGGTGCCGGTTCATACGGCACCGCTTTAGCGATTACCTTAGCACGCAATGGCCATGATGTTGTACTTTGGGGTCATGATGCTGAACATGTTGCGGCGTTAGAACAAGCACGTTGTAATCAGGCATTTCTGCCCGATGTTTCTTTTCCTGATAGTTTATACATGGAAGCTTCTTTGCAAAAAGCCATTGAAGCTAGCCGTAATATTCTGGTTGTGATCCCAAGCCATGTTTTTGGTGACGTATTACAGCAGATCAAACCCTTTTTACGTCAGGATGCACGTGTTGTTTGGGCGACAAAAGGACTTGAGGCTCATACTGGTCGCTTGTTACAAGATGTGGCGCGTGAAGTATTAGGTAATGAAATCCCGCTCGCAGTTTTATCTGGTCCTACTTTTGCCAAAGAGCTTGCAGCAGGTCTGCCTACTGCGATATCTGTTGCATCAACAGATAATACGTTTTCTGAAGAGCTTCAACAGTTGTTCCATTGTGGTAAAAGTTTCCGTGTGTATAAAAATCCTGACTTTATCGGTGTGCAATTAGGTGGCGCGGTAAAAAACGTGATTGCTATTGGTGCTGGAATGTCTGATGGTATGGGGTTTGGCGCGAATGCACGTACAGCACTAATTACCCGCGGACTTGCTGAAATGAGCCGTTTAGGTAAAGCATTAGGTGCAGATGCTGCGACGTTTATGGGAATGGCCGGGTTAGGCGATCTCGTTTTAACTTGTACCGATAACCAATCCCGTAATCGCCGATTTGGTATGATGTTAGGCCAAGGGCTTGATGTTGATACTGCCCAAGAGAAAATCGGGCAGGTGGTTGAAGGTTATCGGAACACTAAAGAAGTTCGCGCCTTAGCAGAACAAGTCGGTGTTGAAATGCCTATCACTGAGCAGATCTACCAAATTTTATACCAACATAAAGACGCGAAAGAGGCGGCACTATCTTTATTAGGTCGCGCAACAAAAGATGAAATAGACAGCACTCTGTTCTAAGTCTATTTTAAATAATCGCTACTTAACGCATTGGTTTAAGGTGTCTGTTTCGGTTTTCAACATAAGAAGCTTAAGTTGTTACTTAGGTTTCAATGTAAAAAGAATGAGAGTGAGTATGTCGCTAGAAGAACTAAAAAGAGTCTGGGATCATATTAAAAATGAAGCAAGATGTTTGGCTGATTGCGAGCCGATTTTGGCGAGTTTCTTCCATGCGACATTACTCAAACATGAAAACTTAGGTAGCGCCTTAAGTTATATGCTAGCGAATAAGCTGGCGACACAGACAATGCCTGCGATTGCCGTTCGTGAGATTGTTGAAGAAGCGTATCGTAGCGATGATTCCATGATCGAATCTGCGGCTTATGATATTTCAGCTGTTCGTTTACGCGACCCCGCAGTTGATAAATACTCCACACCGTTGCTTTATTTAAAAGGCTTTCATGCGTTGCAGGCTTATCGCATAGCACATTGGTTATGGGGACAAGATCGCAAAGCGCTTGCTGTTTACCTACAAAACCAGATTTCTGTTACGTTTGGTGTCGATATTCACCCAGCTGCACGTATTGGCCACGGTATTATGCTTGATCACGCAACAGGCATTGTAATTGGTGAGACAGCTGTTGTTGAGAATGATGTTTCTATTTTACAATCTGTGACTTTAGGCGGAACAGGTAAAACCTGTGGTGATCGTCATCCTAAAGTGCGTGAAGGTGTGATGATTGGTGCGGGTGCTAAAATACTCGGCAATATTGAGATTGGTCGCGGTGCTAAAATTGGTGCGGGATCTGTCGTATTACATGCAGTGCCTGCACATACCACGGTTGCAGGGGTTCCTGCTCGCATTGTTGGTAAGCCGACGAGTGATAAACCTTCACTCGATATGGATCAACACTTTAATGGTGTAGTACCTGGTTTTGAATGTGGTGATGGCATTTAATGGCATTAACAGAAGTTACATTTTCTGAACTTAAGGCTTGTTTACACGCTGAATATATCGGTGATAACAAGCCTTTTAGTTGGATAAGACTTTTTCATCGCGTCTTTTTCTGCCAACGTTCACGTTATCTGTTTTGGTGGCGTGTCGCTCAATTTTTTTATTTCTCTAAAAATCGTTTTCTCAAAAAATTAGGCATTTACATTGGTGCTAAAAACAATCGTAAATATTGCAATGATATCTCATTAAGAACGCGCATAGGAAAAGGCCTTTCATTACCACATCCTATCGGTATTGTGCTGACTAATTACTGTCAATTAGGTGAGAATGTGACGTTAATGCAAGGTGTGACCATCGGAGTAAAAGAAAAGGATGGTAAAGCAGATATTCGAGTCGGCAACCACGTTTATATTGGTTGTAATTCTTCGATTATCGGCGGTGAGATAGAGATTGGTGATAATGCAGTGATTGGTGCTCACGCATTGGTATTGAAGGATGTAGGGGAAGGGTGTAGGTATCTCACGAAGGTTGTTGCTGAAATAAAACAACTCTCAATGTAATAATAAATTAAGTTTTTAGTCATTTGAAATTAAAAAAGCGCTTGCTCATTATTTATGATCAGCGCTTTTTGCATTTCAGTCTCTTAATAACGCACCAGGATAACCAAGTTGACGCCATGCTTCAAAAACCACAACTGCAACGGTATTTGACAGGTTCATACTGCGACTATCAGCAAGCATTGGAACTCTGATTTTCTGCTGTGTTGGCATATTATCTAACACATAAGGTGGCAAACCACGGGTTTCAGGGCCAAAAAGGAGATAATCTCCATCTTGATAGCTTACATTGCTATGTGCTGGTGTACCTTTTGTCGTTAACGCAAATACACGCGCACCCGTTGGTGATTGTGCATTATCAGGGTTTAAACCTTCACTTTCTAAAAAAGCATAGTAATCGTGATGCTGTTTAATATCAGCAAATTCACGATAATCAAGTCCTGCACGACGAAGACGTTTATCATCCCAAGTAAAACCCAAAGGTTGGATCAAATGAAGATGAAAGCCTGTGTTAGCACACAGGCGGATAATATTACCCGTATTCGGTGGAATTTCGGGTTCAAATAAGACGATATTGAGCATATAAAATCGATTTAGTCGTTACCAAAGAGGTCACGAGTATAAACTTTTTCTTCAACGTCGTTTAGTACAGATGACATTCTATTAGTAATAATGACATCAGAGATTGCTTTAAACTCATTTAAATCACGAATTAATTTTGAGTTAAAGAAAGTCTCTTCTTTCATCTCTGGCTCATAGATTACCACCTCAATCCCTTTGGCTTTAATGCGTTTCATAATGCCTTGGATAGAAGAAGAACGGAAATTATCAGAGCCAGATTTCATAATTAAACGATAAACACCTACGATTTTTGGTGATTTAGCGATAATTGAGTCGGCAATAAAGTCTTTACGTGTGCGGTTAGCTTCGACGATTGCACTAATAATATTATTAGGCACCGAGTCGTAGTTTGCTAACAGCTGTTTAGTATCTTTTGGTAAGCAGTAACCGCCATAACCGAATGATGGGTTATTATAATGGTTGCCGATACGAGGATCTAAGCAGACGCCTTCGATGATTTGTTTTGAGTTCAAACCATAAGATTCAGCATAACTATCAAGTTCATTAAAGTAAGCAACACGTAGCGCTAAATAAGTATTGGCAAATAATTTAATGGCTTCTGCTTCTGTTGAGTCAGTGAACAGAACATCAATATCTTTCTTTAATGCACCTTGTTGTAAAAGGTCTGCAAATTTTTGTGCTCTTTCTGATTGTTCACCAATAACAATACGCGATGGGTATAAATTATCGTAAAGTGCACGACCTTCACGTAAGAATTCAGGAGAGAAAATAATATTATCCGTATTATATTTTTCTCTCATTTCTTTCGTAAAACCAACAGGAATGGTTGATTTTATAATCATTGTCGTGTTTGGATTATATTCTAAAACATCACGGATAACAGACTCTACAGAGGAGGTATTAAAGTAATTTGTTTTAGGATCGTAATCGGTAGGTGTTGCAATGATAACAAAATCCGCATCTTTATAAGCGAACTCTTTATCTAAGGTTGCAGTAAAATCAAGCTCTTTGGTTGCTAAAAATTCTTCAATTTCTTTATCTGTAATTGGAGAGATTTTTTTATTCAGTAATTCAACTTTTTCTTTATTGATATCTAACGCAACAACTTTGTTGTTTTGGGAAAGGAGTATTCCGTTAGATAGACCGACATAGCCGGTACCTGAGATTGTGATTTTCATAAATAGACCTTTAAGATTAACCTAACTTTATAGGTGTATTATAGATAGTAAATTGATCTATTAAATTAAGAATTTTTTAGCATAATTGGGATCAAAAGGCCCCTCTTTTACTTCCAACATTAATGCTTTTTGAGAGATGCATTTAAGAGCGTGTATTTCATTTGGTTCTAAGTTTACAATCGAAATATTAGTATTTTCTCCAGCTAAGAATTTTTCTTTTATTTCTCCAGAATGGTTATATAGTGTAATTTCAATTTGCCCTTCCAAAATAATAAACATTTCCCATTGATGAGGTAACTCGTGATAATGTGGTTCAACATAGCTATCGTTTACTAAAGCAATAAGTAAGCGTTGTACTTTGTCTTCATGGGATTTATGTAATAATAAATGAGAACGTAACCTTTCTGATTTTTTTGCTTCTTTATATAAATTCTCTAACGATGAATTATCAATATATTTCATTTTAAAGATCTCAACCTACCTATTAGTGTCGATGCAATAGAAGTAACTGAAAACTCTTTACACAACAGATTATAAGCATCATTTCCACATTTTTTTCGTAGTTCTATATCAAGGTGGAGCTTTTTAGCAGATTCAAATAAATTATCGTCTTCGCCATTTATATGAATAAAACCTGCATTTTCTTTATTTACTAGTTCTTGTAAGTCGTTTCCTTCATTAACGCTACCTAATATAGGGATATGATTAGCCATATATCCTAATAATTTACCTGGAAAATTATGTGCAGAGTGATGTGACGCTAATGAAAATAAACCAATATCAATTTCTTTAAGAATTAATTTAAATTTAGTCTGATCAACTGAAGGTAGATAGCTAAAATTATTTAAATTCCATTTATTAGATAAAGTTTTAATTAATTCAACTTCATCGCCTTGTCCAAGAAAGAGAAAATGAGCATCAGGATAAACACTCATTTTCTTCACTAGTCGCATCAAATTACCCATATCTTGGGCATGACCAATGTTTCCACCATAAAAGAAAATAGTTTTATTTTGTAAGTTTAAAGATTCACGTATTGAAATATATCCATTAGTATCAATGTTTGTTTGAGTAGTATTTGCCCAATTTCTTAAAATTTCACATTTCAAACCTTTATTTTTATTATGTTGATAAAAATAATCTAGATTTTTTTGAGACATTAAGCCAATTATTGATGCTTGTTTATAGGAGTAACGTTCAAAAAATCGAAAGTACTGTTCGATCAATGAACCTTGCTTTAAAATACCAGCATCAACAATCCATTGAGGAAATAAATCCCTTAATATTAAATAAGAAGGACACTGGCATTTTTTCTTTAGTTTATTAACTAATTTTCCCCAAAATATAGAAGGAGAATAGTAAATTATGCCATCAAAAGAATCCTTATTGATTAAATGTTTAATAGCTTTCCAAGCATTGTAAGAAAGTAGTGTTTCATTAATTGCTCTTTGGATCTTTTTTACATCCTTAATAGGACCATTTTTAAAACGCCAGATAGTAATATCATCTAATTTATCAATATATAGATTAGATGGTTGATCCTTATCTGGAGTTATGATTGTAATATGGTGTCCGAGTGATTGTAGCTCTAATGCTAATTCATGAAACATTTTTGCCCCAACTCGAGTGCTGTAGGGCAAGTAATCGTCAATGATAAGAGCTAATCGCATTAGTATTCTTTCCAGACAACTCTTTTCACATAGTCAGTATAAGAATGAATTATTCTTACAACTTTGTCTGAAACATTAGGCATACTATAATCAGCTACTTGGCGTAATAAACGTTCATTACCCTTTGGTTGTAAGGAGAGTATATTTAATGCTTGAAGCACTCGATCACATTCTAAACCGACCATCATCACTGATGCTTCCTCAAAGCCTTCTGGCCTTTCGTGAGCTTCCCTGATATTAAGAGCCGGGAAGTTCATAATTGATGATTCTTCTGTGATAGTTCCACTGTCAGACAGAACTGCTTTTGCATGTTTTTGTAGATGATTATAATCATGAAAACCTAATGGTTTTAATAATTGAATATTATTATGGAAAGTAATTCCATGGTCATCAATTCTTTTTCTAGTTCTTGGATGTGTCGACACGATAACTGGTAAATTATATTTTTCAGCAACAGTATTTAAAATGTTGACTAATTTCATTAAATGCTTAGGCGAGTCAACATTTTCCTCTCGGTGAGCACTTACAACAAAAAAAGCTCCAGGTTCTAAACCTAATCGAGATAATACCTTAGATTTATCAATTTGTTCCATATAATGAGAAAGTACTTCAAACATAGGACTACCTGTTTTTATAACTCTATCTGCAGGTATGCCTTCTGATAGAAGATATTGACGAGCAATGTCACTATAGGTCAAATTGATATCAGCAGTATGATCAACGATACGCCTATTTGTTTCCTCCGGTACGCGCTGATCAAAACACCGATTACCTGCTTCCATATGAAAAATAGGTATTTTACGTCTTTTGGCTGGAATTGCTGAAATGCAAGAATTTGTATCACCTAAAATAAGTACAGCTTCTGGAGAGACTTTTTCTAAGACTTGATCAACTTTTATAATCACATTACCAATCGTTTCTGCAGCATTAGCGCCAGCAGCATTTAAGAAATGATCGGGTTTTCTAACACCTAAATCTGTGAAAAAAACTTCATTTAGTTCGTAGTCGTAATTTTGTCCAGTATGAACAATAATATGTTCACAAAATTGATCTAATTTTATTAAAACTCTAGATAGACGAATAATTTCTGGACGAGTACCAACAACGGATACAACTTTTAATTTTTTCATTACAAAGGTCTCGCTATTGTATCTGGAAATTCTTTATTAAAGATTTCATTTGCCCATAACATAACAATTAATTCACTATCGGCAATATTTGTAATGTCATGAGACCATCCTGGTACTGTTTCTACGATTTTATAATCATGGTCAGAAACAGTTAACTCGTATTTTTCACCTGTAATAATATTCTCAAATTTAAACAAAGCTTTTCCTTTAATAATTAAGAATTTTTCTGTTTTAGTATGGTGATAATGTCCCCCACGAGTAATACCAGGGTGTGCGGTAAAAAAAGAAAATTGGCCACTGTTTTGTGTTTTAAGCATTTCACAAAAAACACCTCTTTGATCTTCATAATGAGGAACTGAATAAGTAAATTGCTGAGGTGAAAGATAGCTTAGCCAAGTGGAATATAGTGCTCGAGTAAAACCAACACCTACATTTTCTGTAACTAATGTATTGCGACTATTTTTAAAGGCATAAAGTAATTCAGCAACCTCACCAACGGTAGTTGTATAAATAGGTGAAATATTTTGAAAGCCAATTCTATTATTACCATTTAATAGAGAGATTAATTCATTACATAAATCGTCAATATAAATTAGTGAAACTTTGGCTGTTGGGGAGTTTATGATAATATCAATATCATTTGCAATATTATGGCAAAAGGTTGCAATAAACGAGTTGTAATTTGGTTTACACCATTTACCAAAAACATTCGGCAATCTATAAATATAATAGTTTGCATGAGTTTTTAACCCATATGCTTTTATATGAGTTTCTGCTAATTTCTTGCTTTCACCATATTTATTATTATTATTTGCTTGAATTGATGAACTCAGCATTATTGGTGTTTTTTTCTTATTTTCAATCAGGAAATGCGTGATTTCTTCAGTTAATGATGCATTACCTTCATGAAACTCTGATTCATTTTTAGGTCTATTTATTCCAGCTAAATGAAAGATAAAGTTTGCATTCATCAGGCCTAGTTCTAAGTCATGTTTTGAACTATTACGGTCTATTTTTATTAATTCGAAATTATTTTCTGCTAATCGAACACATAAATTTTTACCAATAAAACCATCAGCACCAGTAACTAGTATTTTCATATTCAAATGACCTTAAATTTTATTATTGTGTAAGTTTTTTATTAAAGGCAATTTTAATAATAGCTTTTTCATTTCATTTACATCTAATCTAGTCGTATTATGTGAATTATAGTCCTCAATTTCAGAAATACGTGAATCGCCTTGTTCAACATATTTATCATAATTAAGATCACGCAAATCTGGTGGGACACGGTAATAATCACCCATATCAATAGCTGCTAACATTTCTTCTCTACTTAAAAGAGCTTCGTAAAGTTTTTCCCCATGGCGCGTACCAATAATATTTATTGGGTGTTCTGGTGTATTCAAGAGTTCTTTTAATGCTATTGCTAATGTTTCAATTGTTGCTGCTGGTGCTTTTTGAACAAAAATATCGCCATTATTTCCGTTTTGGAATGCATATAATACAAGATCAACGGCATCTTCTAATGTCATCATAAAGCGAGTCATATTAGGATCTGTAATTGTAATAGCTTTACCTTCACTCATTAAATCGACAAATAAAGGAATAACTGAACCTCGTGAAGCCATTACATTACCGTAACGTGTTCCACAAATAACGGTTTTATTGCTATCTAAATTACGAGATTTAGCAACCATGACTTTTTCCATCATTGCTTTGGATATACCCATTGCATTGATCGGATACACCGCTTTATCTGTGCTCAAACAAACGACTCTTTTTACACTATTAGCTATCGCAGCTTCTAAAACATTTTCCGTACCCAAAATATTTGTTTTAACGGCTTGAATTGGATGAAATTCACATGAAGGTACTTGTTTAAGTGCGGCCGCATGAAAAATAAAATCAACGCCACGAGTTGCATTTAAAATACTTGAATAATCACGAACATCGCCAATATAAAACTTTAATTTATGATTATTATATTTTTTACGCATATCATCTTGTTTTTTTTCATCGCGAGAAAATATACGAATTTCTTTTATATCTGTTTCTAAAAAGCGATTTAAGACAGCATTGCCAAAGGAGCCTGTACCGCCAGTGATTAGTAAAATTTTATTGTTAAACATGTTAATCCTTATTATCATTAATTATAAAGTTTATAATATCTTTATTAAGATTTATAGAGTTATCTATATATTGAATTTTGTTTTTTTCTATTAAACTTTTAATTTCATTAGCCCACATTTCAATGTTATCATTTGAACATAGAGATTTATTATTATATTTTTTTAATGTGTCATAGGAATATTCTAAATCTGATGCAATGATAAAACAACCATGATTCATTGCTTCGATTAAAGGCAACCCAAATGTCTCAATATAGCTTGGAAACAGTAATGCCTTACTTATATTGAGATAATGGTGCACTTCTTGATTGTTAATTTTACCTAAAAACTTGATAAATTCTTTTAAAGAGCTAGGAATATTTTCTTTGTATATTTCTACATATTCATTTTCTGTGATTGTTAAAATCAATAAGTAATTATTTTCTCTTAAATAAGATTCAGGTATTTTTAATAACGCATGTATAATTACAATATGATTTTTATAAAAATAAGGAGCTGCTGGATAAAATAATATATTCTTATTAGGGTCGTAAAGTTTAGTATTTATTAAATCTTTATTTATATTAATTACAGGCTCAATTATTTCTACTTTCTCTGAAGGAAAATTAATTTTTGTATATAAGTTTTTATAAATCCATTGGGTTTGTACGATAAACTTATATGCATAACTGATATTTATTTTAACAAAAAATAAATAAAATTTTTGATAAAGCCATAGTTTTTTATCTTTTTTAAAAAAGTTATATCTAATAAGTGGTAATGATTGATGGTAGTAAACATATTGTTTAATATTTTTTATTCGAACTGGGACGTTCTGTAAGTTGAGACAAATATTATAAGTTGAATTTTTTATTATTTTTGAGTAACCAAAAATATCAAAATATATTCGTTTAATCCAATTTTTTGTATTTATTCCTATATATTCAATGTTATCAGATTTATCTAAAGTGTTTTTGATTGATGGGTCAACTAAGAAGGTATATTTTTCAGTTGTTTTTTTAGCATCTGAAATGGTTTTCTTTAAGATGCTAAGTGCTCCACCCGCTCTCGCTGCTGTCGCAATGACTAATATGTTATTCATATTTTTCAACTTGTTGTAAAAGTGTCTTCATATGTTTTTTTTCATTATGTAAATAAAAGAAGTTTTTCTTTAGAAAAATAGTATTATTTATATTATTAAATTTAATTATTTCATCGATAATATTATCTATATCCGTGAGATTATTCTCATGGGTTTGGTAACCAAAAAATGAGGCAAAATTACAATAAGTTCCTTCGTCAGCCATGTATCTATTATGATCATAATGATAAAACCAAATACATTTATTTTGATAAAGATAGTCCCATGATATACTAGAATAATCAGTGATTAATAAATCAGTGTTTTTTATTATGTGTGGTAATTCAGTGTTTTTGACGTAAGTTATATGTTCTATTTCATTGGGCAAATTTTTAGACATATTGTGGTTGGTTATATATATTTTTATGTTTGGGTTATTTTTCCTTAACATGGAAACTATTTTATTGTAATTAATATTATTATGGTAAGTTGTTTTTTTTCTCCATGTAAACATAATCAAGCATGAGTTTATTTCACAAATATCTTGATTATTAACAGAATATTTATCAAATCTAGCTAAACCTGATTGAATTATTTTGTTTTTTTCTATTTTGAAATGATTGATAAAAACTTCTGTTTCATACAAATTACTAGATATATATTTAAAGTATTTTTTTTTCTGATATTCTGGAAGACATTTTATACCAATAACACCATGTTGGATAAAAATATATTTTTTATATTTGAAAATTCTCCATAGATAACTCAAAATATCAGACTCAGAATGAGTAATATATATATATTTAGCGCTTATTATTCTTAATATACTATGAATGCTATTCTTCTTTAAAATCCCATCAATTTTAGATGAGATGTTTTTATAAATTAAAAAATAATTTTTTTCGCCAGATTCTTTTAGGTATTCGAAAAGAATTTCTCCATTGTCGTATCCCGGTTCACCATTTCTTGTGCCAATAAGAATAGTATTTTTATACTTATTAGAGAAAAATGGATAAATCAAAAATGAAATAATAATCTTAAATAGAATAATTATTGAAAAAAATATTTTTTTAATTAAAATCATTCCCAATCCTTATTAAATAATCTAAGAGCATAATATTTTATTTTTATTTTCATTTTGGCAATGATTGAAATAGACCTATTTTTAATTAAGATTGATCTTTCTTTATTTATAAAACTGTCTATTTTTCTTACCTCTTCTTCATTTGTGGAAACTAGATAATTATTTAATGCAAAAAAGTTATTTATATTACATTTCTTTTTTATAAAATACCAATGGTCACAAACACAATATATAGGTAGATATGAATTAACTAATTGAGTTAGAGCTTTTTTTGTTACGATATAACCATATGAGCCTACAAAATATTGAGAGCTACCTAATAGTTTATATAAACTATATTTATTATTAAATTCTATTCTGGGTTTTTTGCTTAGTATTACTTTATCATTTAAAGTATGTTGTTGTATAAAAATTATTGAATTTTCTTCAGGACTTAATTTATACATTAGATCTTTAATTATTGAATCAAAGTCTTCATTAATATAAGAGTCATCCTCTAAGATAATAATATAGTCAACATTATCTTCTAATGCTTCTTTATAAATTAAGTAATGAGAGTAGGTTGCGCCAATTTCACCTTTTGTTAATTCTCTTTTTATTTTCTCATTTGCTAATGATGAGCAGTAAATTTTATCTAATTCTATATTCGGAATATCTTTTCCATAAATACCGTCAAAGAAACTAAATTTTAAAGATGAACGTTGTGAAAAATTTTTTTCGAAATTATCACGCCTTTGCAAGGCATCTTTTAAGGATAATGTTACTATTTTATAGTTATACATTTTTTTCACCAAATATTTTCAATACTAATAACATAAATAAGTAAAATGTAAGTGCATAGATGTAGTTAGCCAGTAGTCCCCAAAAACCCTGATAGAGAGTCAAGAACATAATTATGAATGCTACACAATTTTGTTGATAAGATGAGTATAATAATCTCGTTATAATATTAATAAATACTATTGAGCTAATTAATATTATAACGATCGCTATAATTTGTTCTGGTAAAATCATTATAATCCCAATAACGGAGGAAGCAGTTGCACTCCCTAAGTGATTAAAGTTATAATAAAAAATTAATTTCCCAAACTCTATTACCTTTTCGTGTATACCAAATATACTTGGTGCCGGAGTTAGCTTTTCTAAAAACTCATTAATTGATGAGTAATTAAAATTTGATTCAATCATATAGCTAATAGATGGAATATGTTCAATTAAATAACTCAAATTTGATGTTAGGCTCAATCTACCTACAAACATAGATAGTGTTGTAAGTATATTAAGATATTGGTATGAATCATCTAGCCTTATATAATATTTTAAATTATAAATCAAATTAATAAATAAAATAAGTAAGGTTATTGTTATTATTGGATTTATTTTTCTTAATTTATTAAAGATAGTTTTAGATTCTAAAATTCCAATAATAAGTAGAGGGAATGAAATTCCCCTAAGGATTTCTGTAACTAAAAATATTATTAATGTGAGGTAGTAAAGTTTTGTTTTATATTTATTTGCAGCCGAATAAATAAAAATTAAAAAATTGAATTTACTTATAATTATCGGAAGAAAAATGATTTTATCAAGTAGCGTTAATTCTATATTTTCACTGCCAGGCTTACCTACACCAGTTCTGATGTAAAAAAATAAGTATAGAATAGATAAAATAAAAAATAAAATATTTAAATTAGGTGTGTTGAAATTTTTTATTTTTATTCTACTACATAGATTATCAAGTAATTGCCAAAAAAAATAATATAAGAGATATAAGAATATAATGCTAATATTAATAATAAGTATTATATAAATAGGGTTTTTTATATTGCGATGAAGGTAGTCTCCATTATATTCACCTGCAATTACAATGTATGTTAGGCTAATAATTTCAAATATTATAAATATAAGTATTATTTTAAATTTCATGTTTTTTTCTTACAAAGAAATAAGATTTCAAAGGCCAAAACCAATTGTTGAAAATTAGTTGTGAAATTAATATAGAGTAAATTGCACCATCAATATGATAAATAGGTATTAGAATTAAGGATAAAATAAGTGTAATTAAACCACTAAAAAAAGATGGATAAGCAAAAGGAATTTTATTTTCTATCGTTAATATATGGCCTGATATACTATGATTTAATTGTAATATAAATACTATAGATAGGAAGAAAAGTTGTTTTTGATTTAATATTAAAGTATTTACTTTTAATATGTTTAATAATGGAGTGGCCATATAAAATATAAAAATGCAACCTATTACATATGCTAAAAGTGAGAAATACTTAAGCTTAAAGTAGATTGATTTTATTTTTTCAAATTGATGATAATATAAATTAACAAGCATAGGGGTTAGCATTGTTGTTAATATAAAAATAATATTAAAACCCATTTCAAATAGTTGATAAGTTAAACCATATGATGCTATGCTTTCAAGATTAGAGTAATATGGTAATATGTATAAAGAACTTTTTGTAATAAGTATGCCTCCTACGCTTGATATAAAAGATAAATATACAAGATAATATAGCATTTTTTTGTTTGAATGGTAATTATATATACTTTCTTTTATTAGAGCGGTGTTTTTACTAGTTTTGAAAGTTGAAAAAAATAGTCTTTTTATTTTTATTCTTTTATATATATTAGATAAAAAATAAAACAAACAAAATAAAGTTAAGTTTATATCATCTTTTTGATTTTCTAATAAAATAAATAGTGTCAAAATGGTCAGTATTATTCTAGAAATAAAATTAATTTTATTGGTTTCTTTAAATAATCCTGAGCCATTTAATGCACATTCATATAGTGAATAGTAGACCTCAAATAATATTGATATTATAAGGAATACCCACCCTAAAAAAATTAATTTTTTAGAAAAAATATGTAACGTTGGTTCTAAATAAAAAAAGAGGATTAATATAGATAAGATTGCTATAATTATAGCTACATATATATATATTCTTCTTATTAAATTACAGTAGGTAATTATATCTATATTAGCTTTTGCTACACCAATGGAAAATTGTCGGGTAATATTGGGAGTTAAAGCATTATTTAATATTAAAATAAATGCTTGAATTGCCATAAATACATACCAAACACCTAGTTGTTCACTAGGAAGTATTTTAATAACTATTAATGCATTTAATGTTGTTAGAAATATAAATAATATTTTATATATAAATCCACTTTTTATTTGTGCTGAAGTACTAATTTTCATATTTTTAGTAATAATTATACATAGCTACCGCACTGGGTTTACGGCCCCCAGAGCGCCAAAACTTATCTCGAAAAACCCTTATCTTTTTGTAATATAAGAGTTTTGTTATATAAGCACATTTTAACAATATGCGAAAAACCGCACTGAGAGTAGACTCTTCAAACCAGACGGTCAAGTAATAGCTGGGTATTTTAGCATTGATTGTAGATATATAAATATCGGAATAGCGGTCGATTCAGCCAGATCATTCTGAATTGCATCATTAGATGCTAACAAAAAGAATATGCCACCTATTCTTCAATAGATGGCAGGATATTTTGATACAACAGTTTAATTACTCTATCTAGGCTATTGGCTATTTATTACCGGCACTTCCCCTCGGCAACCAAATCTCTACTCTCAGCCCACCTAATGGGCTGTCATCGGCTTTAACATGGCCTCGATGTTGACTTACTGCTGTCTCAACAATCGCTAATCCTAAGCCTGTACCACCTGATTCGCGATCTCTTGCTTCGTCAGTGCGATAAAACGGTCGGAAGATATGCTCTCTGTCTTCAGGGCTAACACCTGGGCCATCGTCATCAACAATAATGGTGATGCCTTGATTTTGCTCTGTGAATGCAACTTCAATGCGAGAATTTGAATAACGTAAGGCATTACGAACAATATTTTCAAATGCGCTAGCGAGTGAGTAAGGGTTACAGTAAATAGGCCATGCACCTGGAGGTGTTGTCACTTGTAATGTCTTATTACTCTGTTCAGCCTCAAATTTAGCGTTATCTAAAATATCATCCCACAACTCATTTGCTTTTACAGTTTCTCGTAACAACTCATTTTTATATTGATTACGTGAAAGCACCAATAAGTCATTAATCATCCCATCAAGGCGTTGAGTCTCAGTTTCAATGCGTTCTAATTCTTTACTTTCTCCGTTGCGGCGACGTAACAATGCACTGGCTAATTGTAAGCGTGTTAATGGAGTTCGTAATTCATGAGAAATATCAGAAATTAAACGTTGCTGTGCTTCAACCATGCGTTCGAGTGCGCTTATCATCTGATTAAAACTAGTACCAGCAGCTAAAAACTCTTGTGGGCCGGTTTCTAGCTCTGGATGAGGGCGTAAATTACCTTTCGCAACATCATCAGCTGCGTTTTTAAGTTGTCTTGCCGGTTTTGCCAAGCTCCAAGAAAGCCACACTAATAACGGTGTGCTAATAAGCATAGTGAATATGAGTAGCAATAACGGTTTATCAAATAATAAGTTGATAAAGTCAGATTGAGGGCTACTTGATGGACGTACAAGATAAAGCTGATAATGATCTTCACCATCCCTTACTGAAAATGGCCCTAACATCTCAGAACGACCATATTTTTTCTTTTTAGGATGATCGGCGTTATCAGATTGGCCAATAAAGTTTCTGACAACCTGCATTTCATTACGTTGAGCGCCGATAATACGTCCTTCACTGGTTACGATAATTAAACGCTGGCCAGGAGGGGCCCATTTATCAATGGCACGAATTAATCGACGCCACCAAAGGAGATCGTTAGCGGGATCTTGCGCTAATTCCGCTTCGATATGTTGTTCTAGCATAACACCTTGACGGTACTCACTCTCTAAAAGAGGGGTAAGCTGGCGCGAGTCCAGCTTTGGAACCATCATAACTAGCATAAGAACTAATGCTAGCGTCAGCCAGAATATTGCAAAAATACGCGCTGACAGACTATTTATCATAAAGAATATTTATCAAGTTATTGAAACCATCAGATAACCACGGCCACGTAACGTCTTGAACCACGGTTGTCCATCTGTTCTTTCTGGTAATTTACGGCGTAAATTGGAAATATGCATATCAATCGCTCTATCAAAAGGTGTTAAGCGCTTACCAAGCACTTCTTGACTGAGATGTTCGCGTGATACGACTTGGCCCAAATGCTGAGCAAGAAGATAAAGTAAGGTAAACTCAGTTCCCGTTAACTCTAACGGCTCATTATCAAAACTCGCCTCTTGTCGGCCAGGGTTAAGTTGTAGTTTATCAACCTGTAATGTTGGAGATGTATTACTATCAGTCTGTTTTTGTTCGCTCCAGTTAGAGCGACGTAAAATAGCTCTGATACGAGCAACAAGCTCTCTATCATTAAAAGGTTTTGGTAAATAGTCATCAGCACCAAGCTCTAAGCCGAGCACTCGGTCAAGATCACTGCCTCTTGCCGTTAACATAATGACAGGTGTCTGGAAATTTTGGCGTAACTCTTTGAGTGTCTCAATCCCGTTTTTACGTGGCATCATAATATCCAGTAATAACAGGTCGATAGAAGCATCCAAAAGTTTAAGTGCTTGTTCGCCATCAGAGGCGATTACAACATTAAAGCCTTCCATTTCAAGCAGTTCTTTCAATAGCGATGTTAATTCGCGATCGTCATCTACTAATAAGATTTTATGCATTCGTCAATTCCTCCAAGAGAAAAATACGATAATAAATAGCGCGAATCTATGACTTTACGTTCTTTTACACGCTCTGACGCTAGTTTGCAGCCGTAACGGTATAGTAATCCACATAGCAAAGAATTACACATATTTAGGTAGTATTAATTAGGTCGGTATTAATCGCCGAGTTTAGGAGTAAGAGCAATGCGTAAAGTAGCAGTAGTTGCATTAGCATCAATGTTTTTGGCAGCTCCGACGGTAGTATTAGCTGAAACCGCAAATACCAATCCGCCTACTGAGCAACAATATAATGGTAATTATCACTGCGGTTATGGCTATGGTATGCATGGCGACCGTGATTATAGAGGTCACCGCGGACAACGTGGACATATGATGGATCGCAATTATGGTGAATCTCGTATGTTTAACGGAATTACATTAACAGAGCAACAACGTACTCAGATGCGTGATTTAATGCGCCAGCATCATCAAGACAGATATAACGGAAACTACCGTCAACGTCATGAGAATATGCATAAATTAGTTACTGCACCTCAATTTGATGAAGCGGCTGTTAGAGCACAAATACAAGATATGGACAAACAAGCGATTGAGCGTCATGTTGAAATGGCGAAAGTTCATAATCAAATGTATCAGTTATTAACCCCAGAACAGAAAGCGCAGTTGGAAAAGAATTACCAGCAGCGAATGTCAGATTTTGATCAACAAGGTCAATAGAATCCGTAATGAAGTAAGTAAGAGTGTAGTACAGCAGTACCTAGTTAGAGAGTAAGTAGCAACAACGAAGTTTTTTCCTTGCCATAGACACCATCCCTGTCTTTTGCAGCCCCTCTGGAGAGGGGCTTTTTTTTGTCCGTTATATTTTTAGTTATATCAATTCTATTTTAGGTGAAAATATACTTTTCTTTCTATTGTGTTTTTTAGTGTGAAATCTAAAACTTGTTCTTTTAGTCTAGATAGTTCTCGTATTATTTTATTATTATTTCCTATCTTATGTATAACGCGATGAATTCTATTATCTTCTAAAATACTAGGAAAGTTATTATCATTTTTATTTAAAACAAAATCTTGTATACATAAACAAGGCATAGTTTGTCCAACAATATATTTATTGTCTATTAATAAATCATTAAATATCTCATGATCTATTGGATTCTTAATAGGTTTTTGAGCGATTTTATCAAATAAAAAATGAGCACCTTTATTCGTGATAATATATCCTGCAGTACCTAAGTGTCGACTTTTTAATCTAACAATTTGAATATTCATGATTTTTTTTATTGGTCTAATGGATGTTTTTATTTTATCATTGGATTTTTCAATTTTTATAATATCAATATTTTTATTCACCCATGAATAATTACTTAGCAATTTCTCAGAATTTTTTCCTAAGTAAATATCATCTTCAAAAATTCCAGCCACATCAATATCTTCATCAATAATTTTTTTCCATAAAAAAATATGACTTAAAAAACATCCTTTTTCTCCAGCAGTTAAATTAGGATTATTAAAGCTTATATTTAAATGTTCTGAAGTATCTAAGTTATTCTTATTTATAGCATCAAAAAATAAGAATGGAATATTTTTTGAATTAAATTGATTAGATATATGTTTACGTCTCTTTTCATTATTATCTTTTAAGCTAATTATGAAATTATTCATGTAATATTCTTTATATAAGTAATATCTTAAGGGAAACATAAAAGTATTATTTCCCCTAGTTAGATTTTTATTTTGTTAGCTCATCTTTGATGATTGCATGTGTATTTTTTATGAAATCATCAACACTGTGAATTTTTTTGACGTAATCAATGGCTTCTATTGATAACGTTTTTCTTTTTTCATCATTCTCAATAAGTTCTCTAACTGCATTCACAAATAGGTCTACTTTATCAAAACCATTACCTAGCACCTCACCAACATGGATACCAAACTTAGATGTTAAGTCGTCGGGGTTTCTATTACTAACAAGTAATGTCCCAAAAGATAAGGCTTCAAGGAATGAAACAGGTAGTGCTTCATGAATAGAGCTATTAACTAGTACTTTTGCATCGCGTAAATATTTATTTTTCTTTTCTCCTTCGACATGGCCTACAAAATGAAGGTTAGGAATTTTTTCATATTCAGACATGATGTCATGATTTTTGTCATCAGCTCTAAATATTTTACCTAAAACATAGAAATTGTATTCAGGCATTTTTTTTGCAATTTCACAGAAAATCCAACCTCGTTTAACGGATGCAATGCGTCCTAAAAAAACAACATTATTTTGTTTAGGGTGAGTTGTAACGTCGAATTTATAGTCAATGTCAATTGGATTTGGAGCAAAATCAATTGGAACATTTTTATCTAAATTATATAAATCAATGGCTTTTTGATTAAGGCACTTAGCTTGAGTAATAAACCGCACTCTTCCTTGTTTGTACCAAGAGTGAACAAGGTCATAGATTTTTTGATTATAGTAAGATGTTTCTGGAATTAATTTTACTGTAAAAATTTCATCCCATTCATACATAGGTCTAGGGTCTTGTATCCAAAGAATTAGTCGTTTAGATGGATCTAATTCATTCTTTAGTACATTATCGTGTGTAAGTTCAACACTGAAGTAAATATCATAATCTTTCTTTTTTAAAAATTGTTGAGTAAACCATTTTCTACGAGGAAGTTTATACAGCGCTACACCATCAACAATTGTTTTTTCAGCAAAAAAGTGACTTTTACCTTTACCTAATAAAACATCGAATTCAAATTCTTCATTTTTTAGATATTTAGCAATGTAATATCTAGCTAAATACCCATATCCACCAAAGCGAGTATTTGCAGCTCCAAAAAACTCATCAACGATAAGGCCAACTTTAATTTTACGCTTATTTTTTGTATTCATGATTGTAGAGCTCATAATTGAGAGATTAAATAATCTTTTAATATAAAAATATAATTTTGTAAATTTTATGTAGGAGATGTATTTTATTCGTGAGTGTGAGTAATTTGTAGTAGAGAGCAAATTGAAATGACCCAGAAATCACAAATCATATTCTTATATTTTTAAGGTGCGAAAATATATCGCACCAGTCTACATGATTTTTATCTTGACCTACAACAATGCTTCTGGAGATTCAGGTAAAATTTGTCCGCCATCGACGATAATTGTCTGGCCTGTAATATATTTTGCTTCATTGGAGGCAAAGAAGGCGGCGGCGTAGCCGATATCTTCTGGCTCACCTAAAGTATGCGTTGGGATAGAAGCCTTCATCTGATTTAAATAGGCTTCGCCTTGGGCTTGTAAGCCTTCAGTGAGGATATTTCCCGGCATCACTGCATTAATCGTAATACCGTGGCGAGCATATTCTAGTGCTGCGCTACGCATAAAGCCTAATTGACCTGCTTTACTTGCGCCGTAGTGGCTCCAACCTGGATAGCCTGTGATTGCTCCCGTAATGGAGGACGTGATAATCACGCGACCTTGTTTTTGTTTCTCCATGATACGAAGTGCAGCTTTCACTAAAAAGAACATACCTTTAAGGTTAACAGTATGCATTTTATCCCAATCCGCTTCGGTCATCTCTTTAATGGTTGCTTGAGGAAAAATACCCGTATTGGAACAAAGAATATCGAGTTTACCATACTCTTTTACGACATCATCAATCACTGTTTCACAGGCAGATTGATTAGTGACATCAAGGTGCATAAATTCAACATTTAATTCTTGTTTTGTTTTATTGCCAGCAACATCATCAATATCCGCAATAATTACTTTAGCGCCACTATTTTTTAGGGCGATGACAATACCCTTACCAATACCTTTTGCACCACCTGAAACCAAAGCGATTTTACCCGTTAAATCAAACATAAAACCTCCTATGATAGTATGAGTTCTACTGTATCAGTCTAGGTTGAAAAACGGTAAATCAACCAGAAAACTTTGTAGTGGGTCACAAATGTACCTTAGATCATTTTTTTCTTTAAAAGGATGACATCACAAAATAGAGAGATAAATACCAGATAGAACATTGCATCAGGGAAAACGGAATATTTATCAAAATACGCGGATGCTATTTTTTAGCATAAATAGTGTTTTTTTGAGGTGAATGCAAAAAGGCAGTAAATTGTCTGTATAAAAAGTGTTAACTTATTAGTGAAACACATTTGAGATAAGCTAGTCTAAACTTTATACAGGCTATCTGATTAATTTAATGCGCATCAAGTTTATGAAAAAAAATGTACGATAATGATGAACTGGTAAAAAATATGCGTACAATGGTATTGTTGAATCAATTCAGCATTTACAATATCGGAAAATAACACCAGATAAGCCGGTATTGAAATAAAAAGTTATTCCAACAATTTTGCAATAATTACATCGAATAAGAATCAGAGGTAATCATGGTCAATGGGATCAAAAGAATTGGGGTTTTAACAAGTGGTGGTGATGCACCCGGAATGAATGCCGCGATCCGTGGTGTTGTTCGTGCCGCACTAAGTGAAGGTTTAGAGGTTTATGGGATTTTTGATGGCTATATGGGGCTGTATGAAAACCGCATGAAAAAACTCGACCGTTTTAGCGTGTCAGATATGATCAACCGCGGTGGTACGTTCCTTGGTTCTGCTCGTTTCCCTGAATTCCGTGAAGACAATGTGCGTGCTGTTGCTATCGAGAACATGAAACAAAATGAGCTTGATGCCTTAGTGGTTATTGGTGGTGATGGTTCTTATCTTGGTGCGAAAAAACTGACGGAAGCAGGTTTTCCATGTATTGGTTTACCAGGCACAATCGATAATGACGTAGCGGGTACTGACTACACAATCGGTTATTTTACAGCATTAGAAACGGCAGTTGAAGCCATTGACCGTTTACGTGATACCTCAACGTCTCATAAACGTATCTCTATCGTGGAAGTCATGGGACGCTATTGTGGTGATTTAACGCTATCTGCTGCAATTGCTGGGGGATGTGAGTTTGTTGTTCTACCTGAGTCCGAATTACCATTTAATCGTGACGAACTGCTCGCAGAAATCAAAGCGGGTATTGAACGTGGTAAACGCCACGCAATCGTCGCAATCACAGAACACGTTTGTGATGTGCATGAATTAGCTCGTTTTATTGAAGCTGAAACTAAACATGAAACACGTGCAACAGTATTAGGTCATATTCAACGTGGTGGTTCTCCTGTCGCTTATGACCGTATTCTTGCTTCTCGTATGGGGGCTTACTCTGTTCAACTGCTATTAGAAGGTTACGGTGGTCGTTGCGTAGGTATTCAAAACGAAAAACTGGTTCACCATGATATTATTGATGCGGTTATGAATATGAAACGTGTCTTTAAAGCCGATTGGTATGAAACAGCGAAAAAACTGTATTAGTTAATAGATTTCTCGTAATACCCAAGTCTTTCTGAGTGCTATCCTTATTCGCGAACTGCTCTGATACATGATGTGTCAGAGTAGCTTCTCGAGTGAAAACATTTCATTTTATAATCCTATTCTTCTTCAATTCTTTCTAACATCCCTTGTATTAATAGTTATATTCCCGTTGTGTATATCAATCAGTTTTTTGTTATTTCATCGTTATAAAACTTTCTGTCAGCCTAGTTAAATACTTAACGACAGGGGATGGATAGACATGTTTAAACAATGGGGTTTAGTATCAACGACTTTAATCGCATTACTTTTTTCTAATAATCTATGGGCTAAAGATATTCAATTATTAAATGTCTCTTATGATCCGACAAGGGAACTGTATCAACAGTATAATCAAGCATTTAGCCAGTATTGGGAACACAAAACAGGAGATAAAGTCACAGTACGTCAATCACATGGTGGATCAGGAAAGCAAGCAACATCGGTTATCAATGGTATAGACGCAGATGTTGTGACATTAGCGCTTGCCTATGATATTGATGCGATTGCACAAAGGGGAAATCTTGATAAGCAATGGATAACTCGATTACCTGATAACTCAGCACCTTACACTTCAACAATTGTTTTTCTGGTGAGAAAAGGAAACCCTAAGCAGATAACGGATTGGGACTCACTGATAAAACCGGGGATCTCCATTATTACACCAAACCCTAAAACGTCTGGTGGTGCAAGATGGAACTATCTTGCTGCTTGGGGATATGGATTAAAAGCCAATCATCAAGATAGCGAAAAAGCAAAAGCCTTCGTGAAAGCGCTCTATCAGCAAGTTGAAGTACTAGATTCAGGTGCACGAGGCGCTACAAATACATTTGTTGAACGAGGTATTGGTGATGTATTGATTGCATGGGAAAACGAGGCTTTATTAGCAATTAATGAATTAGGGGCAGATCAATTTGAGATAGTTACTCCATCCGTATCTATTCTTGCAGAGCCTACAGTATCTGTTGTTGATAAAGTGGTTGATAAACGAGGAACGCGAGAAATTGCAACGGCTTACTTAAATTATCTTTACTCACCACAAGGGCAAGAGATTGCAGCAAAAAACTATTATCGCCCTAGAGACAAAGTGATTGCTGAAAAATACCAAAGCCTTTTCCCAAAACTCGAACTATTTACTATTGATAAGGTTTTTGGTGATTGGCAATCTGCGCAGAAAATACATTTTGCGACAGGGGGGGTATTTGATGAAATTAGTCGTCGTTGATGTGTAATAAAGCGAAAAACAAAAAAATCACCTTCTGGTTTATATTCAGTAAGGTGATTTTATCTATTTTTTATCCTTTAACGGTATAAGCCGGGAAGATAAAAATTATTTTTTCGCTTTCGCTTGTGCTGCTGCTTTAACGATAACGGCAAATGCATCAGCTTTTAGTGAAGCACCGCCGACTAATGCGCCATCAATGTCGGGTTGACCAAATAGTTCAGCTGCATTCTTATCGTTAACAGAGCCACCGTATTGGATAATAACTTGTTCAGCGATAGCGGCATCTTTCTTCGCAATATGATCACGAATAAATTTATGAACAGCTTGAGCTTGTTCTGGAGTAGCAGATTTACCTGTACCGATAGCCCAGATTGGTTCATAAGCAATCACGGCATCTTTAAATGCCGCTGCACCGTGTGCATTTAAAACAGCATCGATTTGGCGAGCACAGACTTCTTGTGTTTTACCCGCTTCGTTTTCTGCTTCGGTTTCACCAATGCACAATACTGGCGTTAAACCTAACTCTTTCAACACGCCAAATTTTTGAGCGATAAACTCGTCAGATTCTTTATGATAAGTACGACGCTCAGAGTGACCAATGATAACGTATTTAACATCAACGTTTTTCAGCATTTCTGCCGAAGTTTCACCAGTGAAAGCACCAGATAAGTTAACACCTGTATCTTGAGCACCTAATGCAATACGGCTTCCACCAATTTCATGGCGTGCTTGGCATAGGTAAACTGCGGGTGGTGCGATGGCAACATCACAACCTGCAACACCGCTAACTTCTTTACGTAGTGCAGTAATCAACTCATGAACCATATGAATGCTACCGTTGAGTTTCCAGTTACCCATGACTAATGGATGGCGCATAACTTTTCCTCCAACCGAGTGGTTTAAATTTAGTTTGCTAATAAACTTGAATTCTGTTGATGCACAACAGTATAGAGAACATTGAATAGAATAGCTTTGTTTTTTATCACGGAATAGCTGAAACGATCTTGCTATTTAAAGAAAGCTTAATCGGTTCAATGGCGAAGGTCGTTAATTTATCATCTTCATGTGCAATAATGTAACGAATAGCCCCAACGTTATGGCTAATGTAAGCGGGTGTTTGGTTTTTAAATGCAAACAAATCGAGCACTTCTTGAATTTGTGTTGGTGTTATTGATGGGTCAAATTGAGCGACCAAAGTGATAATGTATTGTGTGGTGATCTCACGGTTTATTTTTTCTAATTCAGGTGAGTCTGGTGTGTGGATAAGTGTCAGTTGTAGGCTTTTAATTTTTTCACTACCACGCTCTAATATTGCAGATGAGTAAAGATAAGGTGTGATACGAGTTGCTGCTCTGACAAGTGGGATCGCAATATTATGGTTGGTGATAATTTTATATTCATTAAGAAATAATAACGGATTTTGTTGGTTGAACTTTGCTCGTAGCTCAGGGATCGTTATCTCAAAAACAGGTGCATCTTGTTTAAGATAAGCAATATCATCTTTAGTGGGTTGCTTTTGTGCGACGGACATCCCTGTTGCGAAAACGGAAGTTGGCAAACAAAGAGCAATGCTTATGATTATCAGGTATAACGTAGAAAGTGTACTTTCTTTTATCATCTGTCCTCCGTTTGTCTGTGCTGTTATTGGCTAGTCTGTATTATTTGATACTAAATGGACAGTGTCATTCACACATTAAGTAAATTATTGAGAATTTATGACCTTACAACATTGGGCATTTTCATTCAAAGGGCGAATTGGGCGTCGTGATTTTTGGGTCGGTTTTGGTGTCTGTTTTGCTCTTTTTTTGGGCCTTTTTATTATTAATGAAGTGATTTATCCCTTACCGGCTATCGTAATGTGGATATCGATCTTCTTTATTCTCTACCCTTTTTGCGCGATTTTTACCAAAAGACTCCACGATAGAAATAAAAGAGGAATATGGCTTTTATTGCTTTTACTTGCAGTGATGTTGGGACTCACTGATACAAGTAGTTTAGAACCATTTTGGCAATGGGCGATGGGGCGTTTTCTTCCTTCCTTTATCGGGATGATTATGTTGTTAGATTGCGGTGTGTTTATTGGCAATCAAAGTGAAAACTACTTTGGTAAACACACGGAGCAAGTGAATTACCGTCGCTGGCGTTAATACTTTTTATTAAAATAAATCCAATAAGGGCAAAAGAGAAGATTGCCCTTATTTATTTTGCTTTTTCATATTACCAATACTGTTCGCTGGTGATATGCCCCGGTTTACGTCGTAAATGTTTACGCATTTCTCGTTGTTCTTTTAATAGTTGTTGGGTATCTCTTACCATTTGTGGATTACCACATAACATAAGGTGGCTCTCTTCTGGGGAGATGGTTAAGCCAACGGTTTTTTCTAAGGCACCACTTTCAATTAATGCAGGAATACGACCTGTTAATGAGCCAATATGATTTTCACGGCTAACAATAGTTTGAATGCGTAATTTTCCTGAGTAATGTTCAACGAGTTTTTCCATTAAAGGGAGATAACTTAAGTCATTAGCATAACGAACTGCGTGAACAAGAACGATATTCTCAAATCTATCCAGATCTTGCCCTAATTGTAAAATCGATAAAAAAGGCCCTATGGCGGTTCCTGTAGAAAGCATCCAAAGGGTATTAGCACTAGGTACTTCTTCTAATACAAAAAAGCCGCTGGCTTGCTCGGTGACAAGTAATTCATCCCCTATTTCTAGAGCGCTTAATTTAGGGCTTAATTTTCCTTCGGGTACAGTCACCAGATAAAATTCTAAGTTAGGATCATTCGGTGCATTCACATAAGAATAGGCACGTTGCACTCGTTCGCCATCAATATCTAATGCTAATTTTGCAAATTGTCCCGCTGTAAATTTATCAACAGGGGCATTTACAACAAGACTTATTAACGAGTCAGTCCAGCGATTAACTTGGATAACTTTTCCATTCACCCAATTTGCCATAGAGGTTATCTCCTTACGATAAATGCGTTGATGTCGCTTATTCATTCTAAGTAGGAAGTGATTTTTTATTTATCAAGATGATGTGGTGATATTATTTATCTGAAATTTTGTCAATGAATGACACAATATGTACATTTATATTGACAACTATGGTGTTTTTCTCTGACATTAGGTGTCATGCAAAAATTGCTGGCTATCTCGCAAATTTCTCCAAATTTGTTAACTTAGTCTCATTCTTAAAAGGTGTACATTTTGCAGAGTTTATTTTTTATAAATTCTCTGTGGTGTGCGTCTGTCTGTTAATTTATTTGAAATTTCTGAGCAAAGAAAAGAAATGAGAAAGTTAGAACATGCAAATCTATTATTATTGATAATTGCACTGGTTGCTGTGGGTCAAATGACGCAAACCATCTATGTGCCTGTGATCGCGGATATGGCGGTTTACTTTGGTGAGCCGACCGGTGCAGTACAGCAAGTGATGGGCGCCTATCTTTTTTCTTATGGTTTTTCACAACTCATTTATGGGCCTATCTCTGATAAAGTAGGACGCCGCCCTGTGATTTTGGTCGGGATGACTATCTTTTGTTTATCGACACTAGTGGCGATTTTCTCACAAAATTTAACTACATTGGTTATTGCAAGTACTTTACAAGGTATGGGGACAGGGGTTGCGGGCGTGATGACACGGACACAACCTCGTGACTTATATACAGGTACTGCATTACGTTATGCCAATAGCTTATTAAATATGGGTGTTTTAGTTAGTCCATTATTAGCACCAATGATTGGTGGCATCGTCGCACACTTCTTTGGTTGGCATGCGTGTTATATCTTTTTGTTATTATTAGGAACGAGTGTTCTGTTTTGTATGTATCGCTGGATGCCAGAAACACGTCCTGTACAAGTTGAAAAACGTAACATGCTGTCATCATTTTACTTATTGCTTTCAAACAGTACCTTCAGTGCATTTTTAATTATGCTGATTTGTGCTTTATCTGGTATTGCGGTTTTTGAGGCATCGAGTGGTGTCTTAATGGGCGGGGTATTAGGCTTAAATAGTATTACTATCAGTATATTATTTATTTTGCCTATTCCTGCAGCATTCTTTGGTGCTTGGTATGCTGGTCGTGAAGGTAAAACCTTTGTGCAATTGATGTGGCACTCTGTCTTTTGTTGTTTATCAGCCGGTATTTTAATGTGGATCCCTGGTTGGCTAAATGTCATTAATATTTGGACTTTACTGGTACCCGCTGCATTATTTTTCTTTGGTGCAGGCATGTTATTTCCGCTTGCAACAACGGGGGCTATGGAACCATTTCCTTATCTAGCAGGTTCTGCGGGTGCGCTGGTAGGGGGATTACAAAATGTGGGATCAGGTGTTGCAACGTGGTTTTCCGCTTTATTACCACAACATAATCAATTTAGCTTAGGCATGATTATGTTCGCTATGTCAGTCGCTATTATGCTTTGTTGGCTTCCGTTGGCTCATCGTTTTAGCCATGAAGAACATACTATTTAGATTAGCGATGCCGCAAATTAGATGAAAAATGCCGAGATTTTTATCTCGGCATTTTAGTTTTGTAGCCTAGGCTACTTCTCTCTCAACCTGTTTTACTGCAATTAACCGCGATCTTCCCATTCTTGGGCACGAGCAACGGCTTTTTTCCAACCGTTATAACGATAGTTACGTTCAGTGGTTTCAATTCCAGGGCGGAATTCTTTATCGATAGCGGCTTTGTTTCTGACTTCCTCTAAATCATTCCAGAAACCAATCGCAAGGCCAGCAAGGAATGCCGCACCTAATGCTGTACTTTCACGAACAACAGGGCGTTCTACACGAGTACCCAAAATATCGGACTGGAATTGCATTAAGAAGTTATTGGCAACTGCACCACCATCAACACGCAATGATTGTAAACGTGCGCCTGAATCGGCTTGCATTGCATCCAAAACATCGCGAGTTTGGTAAGCGATAGATTCTAAGGTTGCACGGATAATATGATTACGGTTAGCACCACGGGTTAAACCGAAGATAGCACCACGCGCATACGGATCCCAATAAGGAGCACCTAGGCCAGTAAACGCAGGAACAACATAAACACCGTTTGTATCATTAACCTTAGTCGCGAAGTATTCAGAGTCAGTCGCTTCATCAATGAGTTTTAATTCATCACGTAGCCATTGAATAGATGCACCACCAACGAATACTGCACCTTCTAAGGCGTAGTTTACTTCACCACGCGGGCCACAGCAGATTGTTGTTAACAAACCATGATTAGAACGAACGGCTTCTTTACCTGTATTCATCAGTAAGAAGCAACCTGTACCATAGGTATTTTTCGCCATACCACTTTGTACGCAAAGTTGACCATAAAGTGCAGCTTGTTGGTCACCCGCCATACCCGCGATAGGAATACGTGTACCACCTTTACCACCAATATTTGTTTGGCCATAAACTTCTGACGATGGCACTACTTTTGGTAACATGTTGCGAGGAATATCCAGCAGATCGAGGATTTTCTGATCCCAATCTAACGAGTGGATATTAAATAACATTGTTCGTGAGGCGTTAGTGAAATCAGTAACGTGAACACGACCTTGCGTCATTTTCCAAACTAACCAAGTATCAACAGTACCAAATAATAACTCGCCTTTTTCTGCTCTTTCACGAGCACCTTCGACATTGTCGAGGATCCATTTTAATTTTGTACCAGAGAAATAAGGGTCAACCATTAAGCCTGTATTTTGGCGAATATATTCTTCGACACCTTCTTTATCTTTTAAACGAGTACAGAAGTCGGCAGTACGGCGACATTGCCATACAATGGCATTATAGACAGGTTTACCCGTTTCTTTATCCCACACAATGGTGGTTTCACGTTGGTTTGTGATACCAATACCTGCGACATGATCAGATGGAATATCTGCTTTTGCTAAGACTTCAACTAAGGTTGCACTTTGTGTTGCCCAAATTTCCATTGGATCGTGTTCAACCCAGCCTGGCTTAGGATAAATTTGAGTGAATTCGCGTTGTGAAATACTGACGATGTTAGCATCGTGATCAATCACTACAGCACGAGAGCTGGTTGTTCCCTGATCAAGCGCAACAATGTATTTCTTTTCAGTATTTGATGTATTTGTTTCTGTTGTCATGTTAGTAACCTGTTTTGATAATCAACAATCTTGCTCTAAGTATTATTTATCGTCTTCAATTTTGCAGGTATCGCAAGGTAAGTGACGGCCAATTAATTTACGGTAAGCCAATGCACCTAAGATACCACCGATAAATGGAGCAATCATTGGCACTAAGAAATAAGGAATATCACGTCCACCAGTCAGCGCAATATCACCCCAACCAGCAAAGTACGCAACCAGTTTTGGACCAAAGTCACGAGCAGGGTTTAAGGCGAATCCAGTTAATGGACCAAATGCACCACCGATAACAGCAATTAAAATACCAATCAGTAAAGGCGCTAATGGGCCTTTAGGTACACCGTTACCGTCATCAGTTAAGGCTAAAATTAAGCCAACTAAAATAACGGCGATGATAACTTCAACAAAAAAGGCATGTACAACGGAAATTTGAGCTGCAGGATAAGTCGAAAATACACCAGCAGTGAAGAGACTTTCTTGTGAGCCTCTGACAATGCCATTAACTTGTTCGTAGTCGAGGAAAACATTGTAGTACATAAAGTACACAATGGCTGCGGCAAAGAAGCCACCTAACATTTGTGCAATAATATAAGGGATAACTTTTCTGCGTTCAAAGCAAGCGAATAACCAAAACGCAACAGTAACTGCCGGGTTCAAGTGAGCACCCGAGGTGCCTGCGGTAAGATAAACGGCTAAGGCAACACCCAGCCCCCAGATAATACTTATCTCCCATAGTCCTAGCTCTGCACCTGCAATACGTACCGCAGCTACACAACCGAGGCCGAAGAAGACTAGCAACGCAGTTCCGATAAATTCAGAAATGCATTGACCCATAAGAGAGGTTTTCGTCTGGCTCATATATTCTATCCTGAAAGAGGGTTATTTATTGTTAGTATTCTTTTCGAATTGAAAAGATAACTGTAAATTTATCGTTAATGAGCGTAAACGAGAATAAGCGAAATTGAAATTTGTGTGTCTCATCAAGAAAATGAGTGAAAACGCTCTTAATTAGTGACTTGTTCGACATTTGTAATGTGATCTGACCAGTGTTTTTGATAAATTGAAAAAAGAATGTAATTCCACGGAAGATGCTAGACAGTTGTTGATAGGCTACTTACAATCGGAAGTATCGATTATATGGGGGATTACAGTATGTCATTTGAAGTTTTCGAAAAGTTAGAATCAAAAGTACAACAGGCTATTGATACCATCACGTTATTACAGATGGAAATTGAAGAGCTAAAAGAAAAAAATGATGCGCTGAACCAAGAAGTTCAAGAAGCGAAAGGATCACGCGAAGCCCTTGTTCGTGAAAACGAAGAGCTAAAACAAGAGCAATCAAGCTGGCAAGAGCGTTTACGTGCACTGTTAGGTAAAATGGAAGACGTACAGTAATGGTTTTTTAAGCCAAAAATACAAAAGCCACCAGACGGTGGCTTTTGTGTCTTAAATCGTAAGAAAGCAGATAAAAGTAAAATTAATCTTCAATTAAATCTTCATCTAAGCCTAAAGGCTCTTCTGATAAAATGATCCCTGTGTTATCCGCATAAAGATAATCACCAGAGAAGAATGTAACACCGCCAAAGTTAACGCGGATATCACTTTCACCAATGCCTTCACTCGGGCAACCCGCAGGTATGGCAGCCATCGCTTGAATACCTAAATCAAGTTCTGACAATACATCAACTTGACGTACTGCACCATAAACGACAATGCCTTCCCATTCATTCGATACGGCAAGTTGTGCTAATTCACCATCAATTAAGGCTTTACGTACAGAGCCACCGCCATCAACTAAAAGAATACGGCCTTTGCCATTTTCTTCTAGTAAATCATAAATCAGACCATTATCTTCAAAGCATTTCACGGTGATGATTTGACCACTAAAGGCGCTTTGACCACCAAAGTTTGAGAAAAGCGGTTCTACGACATTGATATCTTCTTGATAGATATCACAGAGTTCAGAAGTATCATATTTCATAGGAGATTACGTCAGGTTGCCACAGGAAGAGCCAGTATATCCCTTAACAGGGGCTGTTGGCAAAAGACTCACTGAAAATTCAGTGAGTCAAATCAACAATCGGACTAAATTATTCTAAAATTAAACCTAAAGAGAAGAGCACGTTAGTGAGTAATGCCGCTTTTACCATATGTTCAAGTAAAGGACGCATCGCTTCGCCAGAGTGGTCGGCATTAACACGTTTAATATGCAGTAAAAGCATGGGGGTGGCGAGTAAGAATAGCCATGCTGTCCAGCGGTGCATATAAAGAAGTGTGAAGATAATTAAGCACGCAATAGAGAGAAAAATAACACACGTATGGTAGGTTCGAGAGCCTGAAGGGCCTAAACGAACGGCTAATGTATTTTTACCGGCTTGAATATCACTTTCTAGATCGCGCATATTATTAATATTTAGGACGGCAACAGAAAGTAAACCACAGGCTGTGGCGGGGAGAAGGGTAACAATATCAAAAGTATTCGATTGTAAGTAATAAGTCCCGATTACGCTTAACCAGCCAAAGAATATTAAGACGGAGATATCACCTAATCCCATATAGCCATAAGGACGTCGGCCTACGGTATAGGTAATGGCTGCAACAATGGCAAGTAACCCCATCACTAAAAAGCCAATGGCGTCTTCTGGTTTTTTGCATGCGACAATAATCAGTGCGATACCTGAAATACATGAGATGATGACATTTAGTATTAAGGCTTTTTTCATTTGAGCTGGCGTTATTACGCCTTTTTGCATTCCACGAAGTGGCCCTAAACGCTCTTCTGTATCCGTGCCTTTTACAGCATCACCGTAGTCATTAGCAAGGTTGGATAGAATTTGTAATGTCCCTGCCGTCAAAATAGCAAGCAGTGCAATAGGTAGCTCAAAATGACCCATCCAATACGCTAATGCGGAGCCAGTCACAATGGCAATTAACCCTAAAGGCAGTGTTTTGGGTCGTAAACTTTCAAGCCAGGCTTGTGTCCGGCTAGTGGAATTTAGAGAGCTCATGCTGAAATTCGATACTCATGTTCATTGTTATTATAAAAATAAGAATGGGAGGCAAGCCTCCCACGTAAATATTGCTGATAAGGATCGCACAAGTTGATTATAAAATAAATCGACTCAGATCTTCATCTGCTACAAGCTCATCCAGATGCTGTTTCACATATTCTGCATCAATCAATATAGATTGACCTTGTCGTTCGCTTGCATCGTAGGAAATTTCTTCCATTAAGCGTTCTAAAACGGTATGTAAACGACGAGCGCCGATATTTTCAGTTGTCTCATTAACACGCCATGCTGATTCGGCAATTTTGCGAATACCGTCTTCAGTAAAGCTAATAGAGACCCCTTCAGTTGCCATTAAAGCTTCATACTGTTTTGTTAGCGATGCATTAGGTTCTGTAAGAATACGCTCAAAATCTTCTGCTGTCAGCGCTTGAAGCTCAACGCGAATTGGCAGACGTCCTTGCAATTCAGGAATTAAATCAGAAGGACTGGAAACTTGGAAAGCACCTGATGCAATAAACAGAATATGGTCTGTTTTCACCATACCGTGTTTTGTTGAAACTGTACAACCTTCGACCAGTGGTAAGAGGTCACGTTGCACCCCTTCACGAGAAACGTCAGGGCCAGAACTTTGACCACCACGTTTACAGATTTTGTCTACTTCATCAATAAAGACAATACCGTGTTGCTCTACTGCATCAATGGCTTGTTGCTTTAACTCTTCAGGGTTAACCAGTTTAGCGGCTTCTTCTTCAACAATAAGCTTAAACGCATCTTTGATTTTCATCTTACGCGCTTTTTGTTTTTGTCCCGCTAAATTTTGGAACATAGATTGTAATTGGTTTGTCATCTCTTCCATTCCTGGAGGAGCCATGATTTCAACACCCATTGGTGTTGCAGATAACTCAATTTCAATCTCTTTATCGTCTAATTGGCCTTCGCGTAATTTTTTACGGAAAGATTGGCGAGCAGCAGAAGGTTCAGAGGCTTGCTCTGCGACACCCCAGTTATTTTTTGCTGGTGGAATAAGTGCATCCAGAATGCGTTCTTCCGCCATTTCCTCAGCACGGAAACGGTTTTTATCAATCGCTTGGCTACGCACCATTTTGACCGCAGAGTCGGTTAAGTCACGGATAATAGAATCAACTTCTTTACCCACATAACCTACTTCAGTGAATTTAGTTGCTTCAACTTTGATGAAAGGTGCATTGGCTAATTTTGCTAAACGGCGTGCAATTTCAGTTTTACCCACACCAGTAGGACCAATCATCAGAATATTTTTAGGGGTGACTTCATGGCGTAGCGCTTCATCAAGTTGCATACGGCGCCAGCGGTTACGTAGGGCAATTGCCACAGCGCGTTTCGCTTTATCTTGACCAATAATAAATCTATCAAGTTCGCTGGCTATTTCGCGAGGAGTCATTTCAGACATGCTCTCAAATCCTTACTCTTTTGAAGAGAGTTCTTCAAAGTTGACATTATGGTTAGTGTAAATACAGATATCTCCAGCGATGCTCAGTGCTTTTTCAGCGATTTCGCGTGCAGAAAGTTCAGTATTTTCTAGCATGGCTCTTGCCGCTGCTTGTGCATAAGGACCACCAGAGCCGATAGCAATGAGATCGTGTTCTGGTTGAACGACATCACCATTACCAGTGATGATAAGAGATGTATTTTCATCTGCAACAGCAAGTAGTGCTTCTAATTTGCGTAGCATTCTGTCTGTGCGCCAATCTTTTGCGAGCTCTACCGCAGCTTTGGTTAAATGCCCTTGGTGAAGTTCTAATTTGCGTTCAAACAGTTCAAAAAGAGTAAAAGCATCAGCAGTGCCGCCAGCAAATCCCGCAATGACTTTGTCGTTATAAAGACGGCGTACTTTGCGAACATTGCCTTTCATGACGGTATTACCCATCGTCGCCTGTCCATCACCACCGATTACAACTTGGCCCTTACGGCGAACACTTACGATTGTAGTCATGAGTCAGCCCCTGGTTTAATCAATAAAAATGAGACGGAAAGTGCTTATCTTTGAGATAAAGCACGGCCCGTTATGTGAATTAGAATTATAGGTGGGGGAGAAAATTTATTTTTCAACCCCCAGAAGAGCGAAGAATACAACCTGATACGCCAGCGCCAGCTGCTTGTTTACTGACTGAATTGGCTTGTTCTTTACTGTAAGGTCCTGATAATACGCGTATCCAGCCATCATTGCCTTTTGTTACTCGACTTTCAATACCGGAAAAAGCCAGTGTTGCTCTTACTGATTCGGCTTGTTCTGTATTTTTAAATGAGCCACATTGCACTAAAAAATGCGTTGTAGCCACAGCCGGTTTTGGTGGTTGCGTCACGGTTGCAGGGGCTGGCACTTGCTCGGATTGAGTCTGTGTCGGTTGTTGAACCACAGAAGGTAGGGTTGTTGCCGGTGGTGTTACGACCACTTGTGAGCGCGGAACTTCCCCATTGTAAGGGACTTCAGGTAACTGAACGGCCGGCTGACGCTTATCTGCTTCAATTTGCTGTAAAAATCTCAATTGTTCAGGTGAAAGTGTTGCTTTCGGATTAATCTGGCTACCTGAAGAGGAAGATTCGGGCAATAAAGGCGTACCCACCTGACGATTTTCCAGTTCTTTAATGTACTGCCAACGCTCTTGCGGTTTAGGCGGTAAGCTATTCGCTGGATGCTGCCCAGTGATTGTTGGTGCTGTTTCTATGGCTTCTTTTTTATTATGCGTAATAAAATAGAGGCCACCGATAAACAGCGCCACAATTGCGATTGCCGCGATAAGTGTTGTCAAAGGCAACCCTTTAGCAGCCTTTTTATTTTTACTTTTCGTTGTCTTTTTACGACGAGCAGATGTCTGCCCTCGTCCCACATAGTCTCGTTGTGCCACAGTTCGATTCGCTGATAATTAAAGGAATAGGTATCACGAGCGATATGTTACTTAACATAGTGTGTTTTGCCTAGCTTTTAAGCTGACAGACACTATCTCTTATAATTAGCTCACAATCTAATAAGCGAGAACCTGGTGCAACAGGTCTACCTTGTAATTGATCGAGCAATAACAGCATAGATTGACGTCCAATTTCATAACGAGGTTGTTCCATCGTTGTCAGAGCGGGTTCGCTGTAGCGTGTGATATCAAGATTATCAAAACCAATTACAGAGAGATCTTTCGGGAGCTCTAACCCTAGTTTTTTCGCCTGCCACATAACGCCAATCGCCATAATATCACTATGACAGAACACCGCTGTCGGTGGTTCAGGTAAAGAAATCAGTTTTTTCAGACTTTCTGCACCGCTTTCATGGGTAAAATCACCACGAATAATATAGTCTTCACGTAAAGGAACCCCTGTTCTACGCATAGCTTGAATATAGCCTTGTAAGCGATAGCGACATAAAGGCATATCTTCAGGGCCTGTAATACAAGCAATACGCTTATGCCCCATTTGCTGTAAATAGTGTGTTGCTCTAAAAGAGGCTGTGAGATTATCAATATGAACAGTAGGTAATTCGAGTTCGGGTGCAAATTCATTCGCCATGATCATTGGCGGTAGGTTTTTCTGCTCTTCTTTGGAAACATCAAAAGGAATATGTGATCCAAGCAGTAACATACCATCAATTTGTTTGGTGATAATGAGGTTAATAAATGCATTTTCGTGTTTTTGCTGATGCTTACAATCACCAATAAGAACAAGATAACCATGTTGTGCGGCGGTTTCTTCAATACCACATACGACATCAGTAAAAAAGGGATCACTGATGTTAGGGACGATCACAAGGATCGTTTTTGACTCGTTGCGTTTAAGATTTTTTGACAGGTTATGTGGGTAATAGCCCACGTCAAGAACAGCCTGTTCAACTTTCTGACGGGTTTGTGAGGATACTTTTTCCGGATTCATTAAAGTCCGTGATACGGTTGCTGTGGACACACCGGCTGCAAGGGCAACATCTTTCATTGTTGCTTGCGTATTATCTTTATTATTCTGTTGCAAACCCCATACCTCCCTTTTGGATGGTTTAGTTAAACGATTGCTTTTTTTATTTGTAAAAAAACCGCCGGTGCTCAAAAAAAGATTTTATCGACGGTTTTAGTTTGAGAAATATTCTAAATTGTTATTCTACCCGCTTTTTAAATAGATACTGTTACCTAGTTTGCATAAAAAGTGTGATACCAATCGTTTTTATGAGTTAGTTCGCAAAATTGATAAATAGTCTTGGACTGTAACAAGTATTTCATCAGAATTTTATTCTCAATATAAATTTGGCTGGAATATATTCAAATAGATATAATAAAAACGATTAACAATCTGTTGGGTCAACATCAATATTCCACTTTACTTTCTTACTCTCAGGCAAAGCCACAATTTGAGGGTAAGTGACGGACATTAATTTTTGTAAGTAACCTCGCGAAGGATGTTGTAGCAATAATTGCCAACGATAGTTTCCTCCACGTTTAGCTTGAATAGCAGGAACCGGCCCCATAACCCATAAATTGGGATCTCGCATTGGATGTTGTTCAAGAAATTGTTTGAGTTGCCGTAAAAATTGAGGCGCACGTTGGTTATTATGATCTTCTGAACGGATCATTATATGACTGGAGTAGGGAGGCAGGAAAGTAGCTTGTCGTTCTTGTAACGCTTCTTTCGTGAAGGCATCGTAGCCCTTTTCTAATAACGTCAATAGCAGAGGATGATCAGGTTGGTGAGTTTGTAAATATACAGCGCCTTGCTTACCTGCTCGGCCAGCACGACCTGATACTTGTGTATAAAGCTGAGCAAAGCGCTCGGCTGCACGAAAATCACTTGAAAATAGAGCGCCATCAACATCGAGTAAAGCGACTAAAGTGACATCCGGAAAATGGTGCCCTTTGGCTAGCATCTGTGTACCAATAAGAATACGGGAGCCACCTTGGTAAATATCTTCAAGTTGTTGCTCTAAAGCCCCTTTACGGCTGGTGGTATCTTTATCGATTCGCGTAACGGGCGTATCAGGGAATAATTCACCAATCCCCTGTTCAAGTTGCTCTGTTCCTAACCCAACAGGCATTAAATTAGTTGAACCACATTGTGGGCATTGTGCTGGAATTCGTCGTTGACTATCACATTGATGGCAACGCAACATGCCATGCTTTTGATGTAGCGTGTAATAGTGATCACAGCGAGGGCATTCTGCTATCCACCCACACTCATGGCATAACAATGCAGGCGAAAATCCTCGGCGATTTAAAAAGAGCATGGCTTGGTTTCCAGCATTTAGGTGCTCTTTTATGGCTTTAATTAAAATAGGTGATAATCCCGTAGTGAGGGGCTGTCCTTTTAAATCAATTAAATGCTCAGTTGCAGGTTTGGCATTTCCTGCTCGTTGTGTAAGTGTTAGTTGTTGATATTTTTTTTGTTCAACATTAAAACTGGTTTCAATTGATGGCGTTGCTGTTCCCATCACGATAGGAATATTTTCTTGTTTCGCACGGAATACAGCTAAGTCACGGGCATGATAACGCCAACCATCTTGTTGTTTATAAGAGCCATCATGCTCTTCATCGATAATAATAATACCAAGATGCTGAAAGGGGGTAAGAAGGGCTGAGCGCGTGCCAATAATAATCGCATTATCACCGCGTTTGGCGCGTAACCAAACGGCTAAGCGTTCTGTATCATTTAATCCAGAGTGCAAAACATCTACAGGGGCATTAAAACGTGCTTTAAAACGACGAATAGTTTGAGGCGTTAAGCCAATTTCAGGTACTAGCACTAATGCCTGTTTACCTTGTGCGAGTATTTTTTCTAATACACTTAAGTAAACTTCTGTTTTGCCCGAACCTGTAATACCTAATAATAACCAAGGTGAAAATTGATCGGCTTGAGCCGTAATGGCACCCACCGCTATAGCTTGTTCGGTATTTAATTTAAATCGTTCACCTTGCACTGCAAAATCATTGTGCCAATGTATGGGGGCAGGTTGTATCGGACGTAAATCTGCAAACTCTTTCTTTTTTAGGTTATTGAGTGTTGCTGTAGTGATATCGAATTCATCAAGCTGATGGCGATATAAAGGTGTACGACGAAGTGCGGCTAAGGCTTGTTGCTGTTTTTTTGCCCCTTTTAAACGATTAAGGTCGAGATTAGCTCCCTCTTTTGTGGCATACCATTGCCATAATGGAGTAAATTCAGCCGGTTTCCCCTGCCGTAATAAAATGGGCATGGCATGAAATAATACTTCTCCTAAAGGGTAGTGATAATAAGCCGAGGCCCAATTTAACATATCCCATAAAACCCCCGGGAAGAGTGTCTCAGTATCGAGAATTTCCTCAATAGGTTTTAGCTTTTCGATTGGAAACTCACTGTGTGTAGCGAGTCCTTTGACAATCCCAAGAGAACGGCGTTTATTACCAAAAGGTACGATGACTCGACTACCGACAACTGGCGCATTGATCCCTTCTGGTAACAGATAATCAAAAGAGGAGAACAGTGGTACAGGTAAAATTACCTGAACTATAGTCATATCAGGGTTTCCGAGTGTTTTAGCGAAAAGGTAGCGTTAAGAATATCACAAAAAGTGTGCAGATTTCATTGCGCGTTTAGTAGATATTCTGTATGATCCGCCCCCTTTGGTAGATAAATTACCAGACACTTAATTTCAATCAACACGACGTGTGGTGTTCGGCTGTGGGCTGAATGGCGACACGGCCTTAGTAGAGGTTTTCCATGCAAAAAGATATTCATCCTAAATACGAAGAAATTACTGCATCTTGTTCTTGCGGTAACGTTATGAAAATCAACTCCACAGCAGGTCACAACCTGAATCTGGACGTTTGTGATAAATGCCACCCATTCTATACTGGTAAACAACGTGATGTTGCAACCGGTGGTCGTGTTGATCTGTTCAACAAACGCTTCAAAATCCCAGGTAGCAAATAAGATATTTGTTGCTACACGATATCAGCAAAGTCTGGTATCTTGCGGACAGTTTGGCACTAAAGAAAAGCCCAAAGTTTTTGCTTTGGGCTTTTTTATTCGTGTTAATCAAGCAATGAGTCAATAAATCGGCGCTGATTAATACTCCCAAGTATCGGGATCAACCCCGTGCTGGCGCATTATTTCTTTTGCCTCTTCAGGGATTTCATCATTACGTTCTTTACGTAAGTCTTCATCATTTGGGAGAGGCTGTCCGGTAAATGCGTGCAAAAATGCTTCACACAATAATTCACTATTGGTTGCATGTTTTAGGTTATTAACCTGACGGCGAGTGCGTTCATCGGTCAAAATTTTCAACACTTTCAACGGAATTGAAACTGTGATTTTCTTAACTTGCTCACTCTTTTTGCCATGCTCAGCGTAAGGGCTGATATATTCACCGTTCCATTCAGCCATGGATTACCTTTATTAATATCATTTAGTTGAAGTCAGAATAGGGTTAACCCACATTCTGATGTGGCAATACCAGTTTATCATGACTTTTCTAAAACCACCGACTCTTCTGACTGAAGGTGAGAGAAAAAGTAATGGTCACTGGTGATATCCTTAATTCAGGTATTATTCCATTACTTAATCTATCCGTAAAGGAGTTTAGATGTCTAGATGTATTGACGTCTTGGTGTCTAATTGGATATGCTGTTGTCGACTTTTCCATTTATCGCTGTGACAAGGTGCCTGCATGACGAAGAAAACAGCAACACTCGCTATCCATAATGGGCTAAATGAAGATACACAATTTGGTTGTGTTGTACCGCCTATCTATCTTTCTAGCACTTATAATTTCTTAGAATTTAATCAGCCTCGTGAACATGATTATTCTCGTCGCGGTAATCCCACACGTGATATGGTGCAAAAAGCATTAGCTGAGCTAGAAGGAGGGGTAGGCGCTGTTGTCACTAGCAGTGGAATGTCGGCAATTCATTTAATTTGTACGGTTTTTTTAAAACCAGGCGATGTTATCGTTGCACCTCATGACTGCTATGGGGGGAGTTATCGCCTTTTTAACAGTCAACAAGAGCGTGGAGCTTACCGGGTCATTTTTGTGGATCAAAATGATGATATTGCACTAAAGCAAGCTTTATTACATCAGCCTAAAATTGTTTTTATCGAAACACCAAGTAATCCTCTTTTAAGAATAACGGATATTCAAAAGATCAGTGAACTAGCTCATCAACAAGGTGCTTTAGTGGTTGCGGATAACACCTTTATGAGTCCGGTCTTACAAAAGCCATTAACATTAGGTGCAGATATTGTTGTGCACTCCTGCACAAAATATCTCAATGGTCATTCAGATATTGTTGCGGGTGTTGTTATCTGTCAGTGTCAGAAACAGCTTGAGGAGCTAAGCTGGTGGGCGAATAATATTGGCGTCACATCTGGCGCATTTGATAGTTATTTATTATTACGAGGTATAAGAACTCTCGTGCCTCGAATTCGACTTCAACAAGAAAATGCACAGACATTAGTGGCATTTTTACAAACACAGCCTTTAGTCGAAAAAATGTATTACCCCGCACTGGAAAATCATGCAGGCCATCAAATAGCAAAAAAACAGCAGCAAGGTTTCGGTGCGATGTTAAGTTTTGAGTTAAAAGGGGGGGTGGAGGTAATTAAACTCTTTTTATCTCACTTAACTCTCTTTACACTGGCAGAATCTTTAGGTGGGGTAGAAACCTTAATTTGTCACCCTGCCACAATGACACATGCGGGCATGTCAGATGAGGCGAAGAAAATAGCGGGAATAAGTCCCTCATTGCTCCGTATCTCTGTAGGTATTGAAGATAGCCAGGATTTAATCAACGATTTACAAAATGCGTTTGATGCAGCAACTAAAAGGTAACCATGGATCATGAGCGTAGTGGCAATTAAACAACAGGCGGAACCGATTTGCCGTCAGTTACATAAATTCGGTGGTAGCAGTCTTGCAGACATAAAATGTTATCAACGTGTCGTGAATATCATGACAAACTATAGCCAACCGAATGATCTCATGGTGGTTTCTGCGGCGGGTTCAACAACCAATCAGCTAATTAGCTGGCTTAAACTGAGTCAAAGTGATCGCATTTCAGCGCATCAAGTTCAGCAAACATTACGACGCTACCAATTGTCATTAATTGAAGGTCTTCTTTCAAAAGAAAATGCAGAGCTTCTCTCTCAAGCGTTTATTGCCGATCTTGAACGTTTAAGTTATTTACTTGATAAGCCTATGACAGAGGCGACTTATGCCGAAGTTGTCGGCCATGGTGAAATCTGGTCTGCAAGATTAATGGCAAAACTACTAACTGAACAAGGTTTACCGAGTATTTGGTTAGATGCTCGTGAATTTTTGTGTGCAGAAAGAGCCGCACAACCTCAAGTGAATGAAATATTATCTCGCCCATTATTGCAATCACTGTTAGCCAAACATCCTGAATGTCGTTTTGTTGTGACTGGTTTTATTAGCCGTAATCAACAAGGTGAAACGGTTTTATTAGGTCGTAATGGTAGTGACTATTCAGCTACGCAAGTGGGCGCGTTAGCTGATGTCGGAAAAGTGACCATTTGGAGTGATGTCGCGGGAGTATACAGTGCGGATCCACGTAAAGTTAAAGATGCCTGCTTATTACCCTTATTACGTTTAGATGAAGCCAGTGAGTTGGCTCGTTTAGCAGCTCCTGTTTTACATACACGGACATTGCAACCCGTATCAGGCAGTAATATTGATTTGCAACTTCGTTGTAGTTATCAACCTGAGCAAGGTTCAACACGTATAGAACGTGTTTTAGCATCAGGAACGGGCGCCAAGATCGTTACAAGTCATGACGATGTTTGTTTAATTGAGCTACAACTCTCATCCCATCAAAACTTTGAGCAAGTAGCAAAAGAAGTTGATGAATTACTTAAACGTGCGCAAATTCGTCCTTTAGCAACTGGCGTGGACAAAGACAGCCAACTTTTACAGCTCTGTTATACCAGTGAAGTCGCAAACAGTGCATTAGATGTATTACAAGATGCGGTTTTGCCGGGTAAATTACATTTACGTGAAGGGTTCTCTTTAGTGGCGTTAGTTGGTGCGGGTGTGTGTAAAAACCCACTGCATTGTCATCGTTTTTATCAACAACTTAAAGACCAACCTGTTGAATTTATTTGGCATGCTGAAGATAACATTAGCTTAGTCGCTGTATTGCGTAATTATACCGAACATTTATTACAAGGTTTGCATCAAACGCTATTTAGAGCAGAAAAACAGATTGGTTTAGTGTTGTTTGGTAAGGGTAATATTGGCTCTCGTTGGCTAGAGCTTTTTGCACGAGAGCAAGAGCCGTTATCTGCACGCAGTGATTTTGAATTTATTCTTGCGGGGGTCGTTGATAGTCGTCGCAGTTTACTTGATTATCAAGGTATTAACCCTAGTCGTGCATTGGCTTTCTTTGATGAAGAAGCAACAGAGCATACTGAAGAATCACTTTATCTTTGGATGAGAGCACATCCTTATGATGATTTAGTGGTTGTTGATATTACGGCGAATGAGTCCCTTGCTACTTCTTATGAAGATTTTGCCAGCTATGGTTTTCATGTTATTAGCGCTAATAAAATTGCTGGCTCCGCATCAAGTTTGCGTTATCGGGCTACACGAGATGCCTTTTCTAAAACTGGCCGTCATTGGTTATATAACGCAACAGTGGGCGCAGGCTTACCGATAAACCATACCGTGCGCGATTTACGCGAAAGTGGTGATTCCATTTTATCAATTAGTGGTATTTTCTCAGGCACATTATCGTGGTTATTCTTACAATTTGATGGCTCGGTACCTTTTAGTGAATTGGTAGAACAAGCATGGCAACAAGGGTTAACAGAGCCTGATCCACGAATCGATTTATCAGGACAAGATGTAATGCGTAAGCTGGTTATTCTTGCTCGTGAAGCGGGTTATGATATTGAGCCAGAGCAAGTGAGAGTTGAATCTTTAGTGCCAGTAGAAGCTGAAACGGGTTCACTAGAAGCGTTTTTTGATAACAGTGCGTTGATCAATGAACAAATGGCACAGCGGTTAGCTGCTGCAAATGAAATGGATATGGTATTGCGGTATATCGCGCGTTTTGATGCCAATGGTAAAGCCAAAGTGGGTGTTGAAGCAGTAAGAAAAGATCATCCTCTAGCCTCACTGTTACCCGGTGATAATTTGTTTGCGATTGAAAGCCGTTGGTATCGTGATAATCCACTAGTTATAAGAGGGCCGGGAGCAGGAAGAGATGTGACTGCAGGTGCAATTCAATCAGATTTAAACCGTCTCTCTCAATTACTGTAATTTAATTATTTCTTTTTTATAAAGGTTATCAGCGGGTTATTTTTTGCTGATAACCTTTTGTCATTTTTGTGTCATATCACTCAATTTTTTTAAATTCTTTGGCTATACTTGAAGTATCTCTAGTCACAAAGGAGCGATTAATGTCAAAAGTAGTAAGACAGATTGTCCCACTAAGAAATGAAATGACGGAGGTGAACCATCAAGCTAAAGAGAACGATTGTCAGTAGCTCATGATGTGAAATTTTAGCGTCTTGAGTGGAAGTTGAAGTACAGTTACAACGTGTTTGAACGTTATTAAGAGTACAATTCTATTTACCACGTGTTTTACAACAGACAATTTAATTTACTGAAAGAATAATTTGTTATTCTTAATTTAAAGCGCTGATTTTTCAGCGCTTTATTCGTTTATTAAGGTAGAATGGCAAAAGAACGTACAGGGAAACCAGTGGCATTATTGGGTTTGGCGACAATATTAAAAATAACAGCCCCACGAGTGGGGAGTTGATCTAAATTAGTCATTAATTCAATTTGATAAGTATCCTGTTCCAATACGTAATACTCACCTAATAACGCATTGTTTTTATGGAATTCTTTTGCTGGATCTGTATCAAATGTTTCATGACCAATAGCTTTTATTTTTCGCTCTTCAAATAAGAATTTGAGAGCATCAAGCCCCCAGCCCGGAATTTGATTTTTTCCTTCAGCATCTTTGTTATCCATCGCCTCTTGTGAAGGCCAGCGCTTACTCCAGTCAGTACGTAATGCGACAAAAGTACCGGCTTCAATTTCACCGTGTTGTTTTTCAAATTCAAGAATATCATTTTTTGAAAATGAGAAATTAGCGTCAATTTTTGCGCGCTCTGATTGATCAATAACAATCAGTGGTAACACTAATTCTTTCAGTTCTAACTGATGCAGATAACGAGTATTAGGAACAAAATGACAAGGTGCATCAATATGCGTACCGTATTGGCCCGGGAATGTAAATTGCTGAGCAAAAAAACCATCTTGATAATCAAAAAGGGTTTTGAAGTTAGCTGCGTCAAACATAAAAAAATGAGGTGAATCTTTATCGAAGCTGTGTGTTAAATCTACCCATTTTTTAGATTTGATGATAGAAAGTGCATTCATTAATTCATTTGTCATCGGTTTCCCCTGTCTGATAACGGAAATAGTAATAGAGTGATTTGATCGTTTTTAATGTTATGGATGTTGAATTTGATTTTATTTTAAACAGAAATTAGTTTGCTTTAGTGATAATAAACATAAAGAAAAAACAAAATAAAGCGTTAAACCTGTTTGATAATAAAAATCTTAATCTGACAGAGTGAGTAAAAAAAGATAGGAAGAATAAGGTATGAGATAGCGTGAACGGTTATAACACATGGACGTAAAAAACTAAAAAGTACAAATCACACCAGACATTTCATCAATATTAAAAAAATTCATCCAAATTTTTAACCAGATAAATTCCCACGTATCTTCCCCTTCATAGTAAAAAACGCTTCTTAGCCGATAAGAAACAAAAAAATGTCCTTATTCTTGGCAAAATTGAGCTAAAACAACACGAATATTAGCCATTCTTATAAGACTAAAGCCGTAATTAAATTTCAGAAAAATCCCCCAAAACGATTATTTTCTGATATGAATAGTAGGCTAAGTAAAAAAAGCAGTGTGGCTTATCACAAAAATCAAAATAAAGTCACATTAGAGATGAAAGTTAATTACACAACTGGGAGGACATGACTTTTCTAATAGGAAGATGCATGTTGTTACCGCCACAAAGACAAGGTCAGGAGTCTCATGAATCAACAATATTCTGCTATGCGTAGCAATGTCAGTATGCTCGGCAAGCTACTTGGAGATACGATAAAAGAAGCACTTGGTGAGGAAATTTTAGATAAGGTTGAATCTATTCGAAAATTATCTAAATCATCGCGAGCAGGTAATGAAGTGCAGCGACAAAAGTTGTTGCTCACGTTACAGAATCTATCTAATGATGAATTATTACCCGTTGCTAGAGCATTCAATCAATTTTTGAACCTGACGAATGTAGCTGAACAATATCATAGTATTTCACCTCATGGCGAAGCCGCAAGTAATCCTGTGGCATTGGCAAAATTAATCTCCCGACTAAAAGATAAGAATTTTACCGATACGCAATTAAAAGAAGCCGTAGAACAAATCTCTATTGAGTTGGTATTAACGGCGCATCCAACCGAAATTGCACGTCGTACTCTTATTCATAAGCTGGTTGAAGTGAATACCTGTTTATCTCAACTCGATCATGATGATTTAGCTGATTATGAACGCACGAATATTATGCGTCGCTTACGTCAGTTAGTCGCTCAATCATGGCACACAGATGAAATTAGAAAAGTCCGTCCAACGCCGATTGATGAAGCAAAATGGGGTTTTGCTGTTGTTGAAAATAGTTTATGGGAAGGCGTTCCTGCTTTTTTACGTGAATTTAACGAACAGCTTAAAGAATCGATAGATTACAACTTACCGGTAGAAGCATCACCCATTCGTTTTACATCATGGATGGGAGGCGACCGCGATGGCAACCCAAACGTTACAGCAGAAATCACGCGTCATGCTTTACTGTTAAGTCGCTGGAAAGCAGCTGATTTATTCTTAAATGATATCCAAGTACTTGTTTCAGAACTTTCGATGACAGAAAGTACACCTGAATTACGTGAATTGGCGGGGGGGGCTGAAGTTGCAGAGCCTTATCGTGAAATCGCTAAACAGCTACGCACTCGCTTACAAGTGACTCGTGATTATTTAGAACAACGCATTAAAGGTCAACAATCATTACCACCAGAAGGTTTGTTGATTGATAACGCAGAGCTTTGGGAGCCACTATACGCATGTTATCAATCACTAAATCAGTGTGGTATGCGTATTATTGCTAATGGACAATTGTTAGATACATTACGCCGTATCCGTTGTTTTGGTTTACAGCTAGTTAAGCTCGATATTCGCCAAGAAAGTACCAATCACACCGAAGCGCTCTCTGAATTAACACAATATTTAGAGTTGGGTGATTACGCGGATTGGTCTGAAGAGCAAAAACAAACATTCTTATTGGAAGAATTAAATTCTAAGCGTCCACTTATCCCGACAAATTGGCAACCAAGTGCGGCGACCCAAGAAGTATTTGAAACTTGCCGTGTCATTGCACAATCACCGAAAGATTCTATCGCCTCTTATGTTATATCAATGGCAAAAGTACCTTCGGATGTATTAGCCGTAAAACTGTTGTTGAAAGAAGCGGGTGCGGATATTCGCTTACCGGTTGCGCCGTTATTTGAAACACTTGAAGACTTAAATAACGCTGAAAGTGTAATGACACGTTTGTTTGATATTCCGTGGTATCGCGATTTAATTGATGACAAGCAAATGGTGATGATTGGCTATTCCGACTCTGCAAAAGATGCGGGTGTGATGGCTGCTTCATGGGCACAATATCGAGCACAAGATTCGTTAATCAAACTGTGTGAAAAATCAGGTGTGACATTAACGTTATTCCACGGACGTGGCGGTACAATTGGTCGCGGTGGTGCGCCAGCTCATGCAGCATTACTCTCTCAACCACCAGGAAGTTTAAAAGGTGGCCTGCGTGTGACAGAACAAGGCGAAATGATCCGCTTTAAGTTCGGATTACCACAAGTCACCATCAGTAGCCTTGCTCACTATGCAGGTGCAATCTTAGAAGCGAATTTATTACCACCACCAGAGCCAAAAGCGCCTTGGATTGAGGTAATGGATTCCTTGTCTGACGTTTCTTGTGCAATGTACCGTGACTATGTACGAGGACAAGAAGACTTTGTGCCTTACTTTAGAGCGGCAACGCCAGAAGGCGAGTTGGGTAAACTACCATTAGGCTCACGTCCTGCAAAACGTCGCCCTACTGGAGGTGTTGAAACTTTGCGCGCTATCCCGTGGATCTTCGCATGGACTCAAAACCGCTTAATGCTACCTGCTTGGTTGGGTGCTGGCGCTGCATTACAACATGAAATTGATAGCGGAAAACAGGCGGTATTAGACGATATGTGTGAGAACTGGCCGTTCTTTAATACACGTATTGCGATGTTGGAAATGGTGTACGCTAAAGCAGATTTATGGTTAGCGGAATATTACGACCAACGCTTAGTTGAAGAGCGCTTATGGCCACTAGGTGCAAAATTACGCCAACAACTTTCCGATGATATTAAGAGTGTCTTGGCGATTTCAAAGGATGAGCATTTAATGGCGGATTTACCATGGGTAGCGGAATCTATTGCGTTACGTAATGTGTATACTGATCCATTAAACGTACTTCAGGCTGAGTTATTACAGCGCTCTCGTACTCATAGCGAGTCTGATCCACGCATTGAACAAGCGCTAATGGTAACAATTGCTGGTATTGCAGCTGGTATGCGTAACACAGGCTAGAGCAATCCGTATTTAGAAACTAAAACAGCGCTTAATAACAGCGCTGTTTTTTTATGCTTACTTATTTCAAAGAGGCGATAAATAAAATGCAGTTAACTCAAAAAATAAACCAGCGTTGATGCCAATTATTTACGCTTTTATTGAGAGAGGAAAATAAAGAATAAGTAGAAAATTGTTTTGCGATTATTTTTTGATTTTTTGCATCACAACATTTACGAAAAAGAATAAAAAAACTGCCTAATTCACGAACTACCTGTTGGCGGAGTGCTTTTGCTAATAACTGATCAGATTGTTTATCGGTTTCTTTTAATAGTTGTAAGATTATCTGCAAATAACTTTGTGTTCGTTGAGCTTCTTTTTGTTGGTCGGGTTTACGTGTAATAGAGTCAGGATTAGCACAGTAATAATAGAGAGGTTGGTTATCAAAACCTATTCGCTCTGCAACAAGCGCTAATTGCATTGTCCACAAAATATTTTAATGGTAAAGACCTTCAATAAATTGAAGTTGATGTTTTTTTATTAAGTCATGCCGAGTTAACTGCAACCAAACGAAATGTGGCCATTGATGTTGAGTGACGGCATGAATGATCCACTCACTACCTTTTATGACTTTTTGATAAGGCTGTCGTTGATGGATGGTTTTTTGGTGCTTGTTAAGATCACTTGGATTGAATCGTTCATCATTACCAATTAAAACATCAACGTGTTGGGTAACAGCTAATTGATACCAATGTGCGAGTAATTCAGGTTTAATAAAATCATCACTATCAAAAAAAACTATCCATTCGCCTTGCGCATATTTTAAACCCGTATTTCTTGCGCTGGATAATTCTTGATTAGTTTATTGATAAAGCTTCACACGCGCATCTTTTTGGCAATAAGACGTGGCGATTTCAGCACTATTATCTGTCGAACCATCATTAACAATAATGACTTCAATATCGGTGAATGTTTGAGTGATCACACTATCCAATAATCTCGTCATACGAGACGCTTCATTAAACATAGGAACGATGACAGAAATTTGGGGTGTTTTCACAATATTGAGCCAGTTATCAATAAATAAAGTTTTACTATCTTATCCTTTTTTTGCCTTTTCATAAGACTCAATCGCTCTTATTCGTGCTTTGGCGTGATCAACTATCGGTAATGGATAATCAAGAGGATTATTGGTTTTTGCTGCCCACTCATGAGGTGTGTGAATATACCGATTAGGCACATTGGCTAGCTCAGGAAGCCACTGGCGGATAAATTCACCATCAGGATCAAACTTACGGCCTTGGGTTGTGGGATTGAAAATTCGAAAATAAGGTACTGCATCGGTTCCTGTGGATGCGGCCCATTGCCAGCCACCGTTATTTGATGCGAAATCGCCATCAATGAGTTGTGACATAAAATAACGTTCACCCCAACGCCAATCAATTAACAAATCTTTGATAAGAAAACTGGCTGTGAGCATACGTAAACGGTTATGCATCCAACCTGTATGATTAAGCTGTCTCATGGCGGCATCAATAATAGGAAAGCCGGTTAAACCTTGTGCCCAAGCATTAAATTCCGCTTTATCATTGCGCCAATTGATTTTTTCTGTCCAAAGCTGAAAGGCAATGTGTTTGCATAAATGAGGATTAGCCACAATTAAATGTTGGTAAAATTCTCGCCAAATCAATTCGTTAAACCATACGAAAGCACCTGATGCACTGTTTTCCAAAAAGTCAGGTTCAGTTTGGTATAAGCGATTAAAACATTGGCGAATAGACAGTAATCCAATAGAGAGATAAGGGGATAATCGACTTGTGCCATCGACTGCAGGAATATCTCGCCATTTTGCATAATGAGGGGCACTTTCATAACAGAATTGTTTTAAGCGTTTAAGCGCCTCTTCTTCTGTGGCGAGAAAAGAGAGTGTTGGTGGATAGTCCAGTGAAAATAATGGCGCTTTTAATGGGGTAACTGTTTTTTGATGTGCCCTTATTTCTGGAGCAGGTAATGACGCATTATCTTGTGAAAAAAAGAGGCGTAAAAATGCATTTCTAAAGGGTGTAAAAACTTTATACATCTCCCCTTGTTGTGTAATCACATTACCCGGTGGAATAAATGTATTGTCATGATAAGCATAAACCGTTGTTTTATTTTCTAGCAATTCAATGACTTTTTTATCACGGCGTTGTTCATTAAGGGCATATTGGTGATTGAAAAAAAGCGCCGTTACTTGATATTGTTGGCAATAGTGTGCCACTTCATTGGCTGCAGTTGAATAAGTATCACTCATGATCAATGTCAGGGGAATATTGAGTTTCGCCAAAGAGATTGAAAGACTGAGTAAGGCATCATGAATAAACGCCTGACATGACAAAGCCATATTATGGGCTTTCCATTGTTCAGGCGTGATGGTGAAAAGAGCATGCACCTGTGCGTGTTTATCTTGGCAAGCATTAAAGAGTGCTTTGTTATCTGTCACTCTTAAATCATGACGAAACCAAACTAAATGAACAGGAGACGGGTGCATATAACCTCTCTTAATCTAATTTAGGATGTTGATCGATAAGGGCTTGACGTTTTTTCTGTAATGCTTCAATTTCTGCCTCGATATCTTCAACACGGTGTTCAATACTATCATAGTGCTCTGATAAAATTTCTTTAGCTTCTGATTTATCAGATGCTGCCGGTGTTGCTCCACGCAATGGTTTATTGGCAGTTTCAATCATCTTAATCCCTGTGATCAAACCGACAACGGCAACAATCATCAGATAATAAGCAGGCATATACAAATCACCGGTCGCTTCAACTAACCATGCAGCTACTGTTGGTGTTGCACCCGCAATTAATACAGAGATATTAAATGCGATGGCTAGTGCACTATAACGAATATGGGTCGGGAATATGGCAGGTAAAATGGATGCCATTACTCCAGTAAAACAGTTAAGTAAAACCGCAAGAATTAATAATCCTAAGAAAATTAAACCGATTTCATCACTGTTAATCATCATAAATGCTGGGTAAGCAAGGACAAACAAGCCAATACTACCGCCAATAACAAAGGGTTTACGACCAATTTTGTCACTCAATAACCCAATGACAGGTTGTACGAACAACATACCTATCATAATCGCGATGATGATCAGCACACCGTGATCTGCCGAATAGTTTAGGTTATGAGATAAATAACTCGGCATATAAGTTAATAACATATAGTAGGTGACATTAGTGGCAATCACTAAACCTACACATACGGTTAAACTTTTCCAATATTTCGATGCGATTTCTCGTAATGAAACACGAGGTGGATCTTGAATAGATTTTCGGTCGTCACTATTCATTGCATCAACATGTTGTTGGAAAGCTGGTGTTTCTTCTAAAGCATGACGTAAATATAAGCCAATAAGACCTAATGGTAATGCTAAGAAGAACGGAATACGCCATCCCCATTCATGAAACGCGGCTTCACCTAAAATAGTAGAGATAAGTACAACAACACCCGCACCCATGACAAAGCCTGCGATTGAACCGAAATCTAACCAGCTTCCCATAAATCCACGTTTACGATCGGGTGAGTATTCAGCAACGAAAATTGCTGCTCCTGAATATTCACCACCAATAGAGAAACCTTGTGCTAATTTGGCAAGTAATAATAAGACGGGCGCCCAAATACCGATGGTTTCATACGCCGGGATAAGACCAATGGCAAACGTACTGAGTGCCATAATAATGATGGTGACAGATAAAACTTTCTGACGACCAAATTTATCCCCTAGCATCCCAAATACAACACCCCCTAATGGTCTTACCAAGAAAGGCACAGAGAAGGTGGCAAGAGCCGCAATCATCTGTACGCCAGGTGATGCACCAGGGAAGAAGACTTGACCTAAAACGTAAGCAAGGAAGCCGTAAACACCGAAGTCAAACCATTCCATGGCATTACCTAATGCGGCTGCTGTAATGGCTTTTTTGAGCTTACTATCATCAATAATGGTTATATCATTGATTTGTAATGGTTTGTTTCTTTTTTTCTTCATTTTCATATTAAGTAACCTTTATTAAGGTATTCGTAATTTCTTGTTATTCAATTAATTAAAAGAAATGAAGTGACTATTTGTTAGCGAGAAGAGTGAGTGATAAAAATTCACTAAAAAACAGCTTACTTCTACCAAAATTAAATAGTGATATTAAGCTAATAGATAAGAGAATATTTATTAAGTATAGATGAGATTGAATAAGATATTAGGATGTTTTCTTTGTTGTTTTGATATAACAAAACATAGCCTCTAAGTATTAAAATGTGATCAATATCATAACGTAATTCTACTTTTCTGTAAAATTTATGGTGTTAGTGATTGTAAATTTGACTTAGGAAGACTGAAAGTAATTGCAATGAAACCCTAAAAATAAAATTAAAGTTCTATTTTAATAACATAGTGTTAGGTGGATCTGTTTTTTTTGATTCAGGCTAACGCATTTGTATGAGCATTGTGCATAATACAAAGGCTGATAGATAAATAGAAAATAATAACACCTTATTTTGCTTTATTATTCTTTCGAATAGTTAAGGCGAAAGTGTGGATAATAGAATAGATCTCGCTATTCTTATTATAAGGTTATATCAAGGTAGTATGGCGGGATATCAAAACAGAGATAGTAAAGATAATTTATCTGTTGCTCATATTTAGAATAAAAATTTATAAAATTAATAATTAACCGCGCATTTGTGCAGATTAACCCAGGTACCTCTATGAACATTAATCAACTGAAAAGCTTTGTTGAAGTCGTAAAAAATAATTTCAACATTACTAATGCGGCTGAAAAACTCTATACCTCTCAACCCACAATTAGTAAACAACTCAAAATATTAGAAGATGAATTAAGTGTATCGCTATTTGTCCGTAAAAATAACAACTTATTAGCACTAAGCCCAATGGGTAAAGAAGTACATAAAATTGCTTGCGATATTCTCGGACAAGTTGATCGAATTAAAAGTATTGTGGCTGAAGAAGATCGTAATAAAAAAGTTGATTTGCATATTGCGACAACACATACCCAAATACGTTATTCATTGCCCAATGTTATTGACCATTTTCGACGTTATTACCCTAATATTTCTTTGCATTTTCATCAAGGCGCACCGGCTCAGTTAGCCGAAATGGTCAAAAACGGTGACGTAGATTTTGCTATTGCAACGGAGTCTATGCACTTGTATGAAGATTTAATTACTCTGCCTTGTTATCGCTGGACGCGCAGTTTACTCGTTCCTTACGATCATCCTCTTGCCGAATTAAAAGACAATGAACAAGTGACTATTGAACAAATGGCTGAATATCCATTAATTACTTATGTTTTTGGTTTTACTCGAGGGTCGAAGTTAGACAAGGTATTTTATAAAAATAATCTTAAACCCAAAGTGGCATTAACTGCGACTGATACGGAGATTATTAAATACTACGTTAAGCGCCATTTAGGCATTGGTGTTATTGCAACGGCTTCTTATGATGAAGCGGAAGATAGTCGCGCATTAAAATGTATTAATATCGATCACCTTGTACAACCGAGCTATACCCATATTTGTGTCAGTAAACATACGCATATGAAGGATTATATGCATGAATTTATTTCTCTTTATGCACCTCACATTGATAGGAATATTATTCAGATGCCAGAGCAATGGGAAACGCAATGGCACAGTAAAGAAGTTTATCAAATATTACCTGATTTGCGTTCAGTGAGTCTCAATAATAACGATGCAGAATTAGCGTAGGAATGAAAAAGCCCGTTTTGCGGGGGCAATAACGGGCTTCGGGCAGAATAATAAAAGATTAGCGAGTCAGAATATTAATAAAAATCTGAGCTCCAACTAATAAACAATCATCATCAACAAAATAAGGATTGGCGTGAAGGTAATTATTAATCCCTTTCGCTTGGTTACCACTTCCTAAGAAGAACATTGCACCCACTTTACCTTTAGTGGCATTGACCATATAGCTAAAGTCTTCACTGCCCGTCATTGGTTTACCGTTCGATTCAATATTCTCTTCTGGTAAGAATTTACGCATCGCATCTAATAAGCGCTGATGTGCAGTAGGGTGATTCACAACAGCAGGGTATCCGCTGTAGCTTAATGTTGTTTTAAACCCACCAGCGGTGCTACGAGCCACGATTTCGTCAAAGCTGGCTTTCAATACTTGATCGGTATTTTCATCCATAGAACGAATAGTACCGCGAGCTTGAACGTGGTCAGCTAATGCGTTAGGGATTGTTCCCCCATTGATCATGCCACAACCAAAGACTGCTGGGCTAAATGGATCTGTTTTTTTCGCAACAACATAATCCATATAATCAATTAAGCGAGTTGCTTCACGAATCGCATCTAAGCCTTTATGTGGTGTTGAACCATGTGCAGAAACACCATAAACATCTAATGTCCATGCTGAGCCATAAGATGACATCACGCCATCATTAAAGCGTACACAACCGGTTTCAATGGCCGCATCATTATGAAGTGCGTAGGTTTCATCAACGCCTTCCATACAACCCAGTTCGACCATTTTTTCAGCACCAGGAACACGCATATCTTCTTCAGCCATTTGGAAAATAAAACGGACGTTCGCGCTCATCTCTTCTTTATTTTCGGCAAGATATTTTGCACTGGTTAATGCCATGGTCATATGAGTATCGTGACCACAGTTATGAGCACAACCTTGGTGAACTGAACTATGTTCATTATTGGTTAAGTCTGGCATTTCTAATCCGTCCATATCGGCACGGATAGCAATTAATGGAAATTCAGAATTAACGATTAAATCTGCTGTGAAGCCAGTATATCCATCAAAAGTTTTAATTTGATAACCAAAACTTTCCATTAATTCACGACAGTATTTAGATGTTTTATATTCTTCACCTGATAGCTCAGGTATTTTGTGCAGGTCTTGTCGTGTTTTTTTACTAAAGTCATTTAATTGAAAGAGTTTTTCACTGACATTATAAATATTATTCATTAGATAACTCCCTGGATAGTAAATCCAATTTGCGCGACGATTGATGCGCCAAAGAAACAACATGTTGAAACAATCATGAAAATAAGAATAACTTTCCATGACATTTTCTTAAGTTCTTCTAATTGACCACCAACAGATAAACCAGCAAATGCTAATAAAGGTACACAACAAGATAAGAAAGAGACTTTACCAATAGAACTAATAAAGAAATCTCTTATTGGTGTTTCGGGTAAACAAATTAGAATCCCGATAATTGTTGCATAAGCAAATGTTGGTAAAGATGAAGGTAAATAATGTTTTGCAACGAGTGAAATAAATACCACTAATGACATAGCAATAAAGCTATCCCACATTGCATAAAGAGCGATCCCTGATGTTAACGTCTGAGTAAACATTGCCAGTAAAATAGCAACGAATACAAATTTCATATCAATAATTATATTTTTCATGCAGTTTTGCCTCTGGTGAAAATTTTATAAATTTTTTCTGAAAGAGGTAAACCTAAATAGGTTAATGACAGTGCGCCTAGTGCTGATGATAATAAATTAGATGCAGCAGCAACACTTAATACTTGCTGTGCTAAAGCTTCATCAAGACCATTAATTAATGCACCTGATGCTGCACTTAACATTGAACCAGAACCCACGCCAGAGCCTGCGGCAAGCGCAAGTGGATGTAATCCTGTTAATGGTGCGATACTTCCTAATACACTAAACCACAAAGTACCGATAACAGAACCACATAAATAAATGGCTAATACACCAATATATTCTTGTGAGCCTGTACCAAACTTACCTTGAATAACGGCGATAGAAGGTTCACGACTAATAGATGAACAAGCACCAATTGTACGACGACCAAATCCAAATTTAATCGCTAATGGAACCGCAATTAATACAGGTAATAAGTTTCCGAGTTCCTGAACAAATAAAGGAATACCGACACTTAAAATCATTTTAATATTAGGAACAATCATCCCTGCATATTGCGTACCTAAAATAAGTAGGCTGAAACCTACCATTTTACCGCAGAAGCCTTCTTCTTTTTCTGTAAATAATTTACCCCATACTTTAATTTTTTTACGGGTAAATCCAGCAGATATACACATACCAATAATTACTGCAAATAACATTGGTAGAATAGGTATTACTGCAATGCCAATTTTAATTTCTTTTTTGCCAATAACATATTGTGAAATAAAAATTAAGAAAAGGACTGCCAGAATACTAATAAAGAAAACCTTTATCGGACTTCTACTTTTGTCCATCCGTTAATCTCCGTCGAAAAATAATCAGGCTTTATTCTAGAGGACAAAAAGCAAAAGGTAGCGTGACCAATGTCATGTTTATTTCATACCTCTTTTTCATGGGACATGAAATAAAACAATGATGATAAATTTATTAACAAATAGGGAAAGGTTAAATTTTTTAATAAAGACAGTAAGTAAGGCTGAAATGAGTCAGCTTAATTGTTAATAAAGATGTGATGTGAAAAATCTCAACTAAAAATTATTTTAATTATTAAAATAATCCTATAAGCAAGATTTGTCTATTATTTAGTAATAATAGTACGATATTAATGAGATATATTCTTATTTAATGCGGTTATTATAAATTTAATGAATGTATTTGAAAGTGATATTTTATTTTTGCATTTTTTTTGCACTGATTTTATCTCTACAGTGACATTATAGTGATTGGTGTTATTCTTTATATTTGAGTTAGTGAGATGATTTTCTCTGCAAGCTCGTGAGCAAGAAAAATAGAAGAGGGAAGGCGATAAGCTCAGCTCGCAGAGGTGCATTTACCCAAAATTGAGGAAAAATATCACCATGAGTAAGCAAACAGTTGCAACCTATGTTGCTAAAGTACTCCATAATGCAGGTGTAAAACGTATTTGGGGCGTGACAGGCGATTCACTCAATGGATTAAGTGATAGCTTACGAAAGATGGGAACGATTGAGTGGATGGGCACTCGCCATGAAGAAGTGGCCGCTTTTGCAGCAGGAGCAGAAGCGGCGGTAAATGGCCAATTAGCGGTTTGTGCTGGCTCTTGTGGACCAGGAAACTTGCATCTTATTAATGGGCTTTTTGATTGTCATCGTAATCATGTACCTGTATTAGCCATTGCAGCACATATCCCTTCTGCTGAGATTGGCAGTAACTACTTTCAAGAAACACATCCTCAAGAACTTTTCCGCGAATGTAGCCATTATTGTGAATTAGTGTCTAACCCAGAACAAATCCCTCAAATACTTGCCATCGCGATGCGAACCGCTATTTTGAAAAAAGGAGTTGCGGTTGTTGTTTTACCAGGAGATGTTGCATTAAAACCTGCTCCAGAAGATGCTCATGAAAATTGGTATCCGCTACAGTTTCCACTGATCATGCCCAATCGTTTTGAAATCGAAAAGTTATCCGATGCACTGAACAATGCAAAAAATATCACGTTAATGTGTGGCGCTGGGTGTGCTCAAGCCCATGATGAAGTAATTAAACTGGCTCAAACTTTAAAAGCGCCAGTTGTACATGCATTGCGAGGTAAAGAACACATTGAGTGGAAAAATCCGTACAGTGTAGGAATGACAGGGTTAATTGGTTTTTCATCGGGTTATCATGCGATGGAAAATGCGGATACGCTGGTGCTATTAGGAACACAATTTCCTTATCGCGCGTTTTATCCATCAAAAGCCAATATTATTCAAATCGATATTAATCCAAGCAGTCTCGGTTCACATTGTCATGTCGATATGGCAATGATTGGTGATATTAAAGCAACATTAAACGCCATACAGCCTCGTTTAAAAGAGAAAATAGATACCTCTCACCTTGATGCGTCATTGAAACATTACGCCAAAGCTCGGCAAGATTTGGATGCACTTGCACAACCGAGTGAACGTGAACTTATTCATCCTCAGTATTTAGCACGCAGATTGAGTGAAATGGCAAATGATGATGCCATCTTTACCTGTGATGTGGGGACACCAACAGTATGGGCGGCCCGTTATGTTGGAATGAATGGAAAACGCCGTTTACTAGGTTCGTTTAATCATGGCTCGATGGCAAATGCCATGGCTCAAGCTATTGGCGCACAAGCATTAGATAGAAAACGTCAAGTTGTTGCAATGTGTGGTGACGGTGGATTCACTATGTTAATGGGCGATTTTATCTCGTTAGCACAAATGAATTTGCCAGTGAAAGTAATTATTTTTAATAACAGTGTATTAGGTTTTGTGGCGATGGAAATGAAAGCCGGTGGCTATTTAACCGATGGCACAGATTTGCATAACCCTGATTTTGCTGCTATTGCCAATGCCTCTGGCATCAAAGGTATTCGTGTTGAGAAAGGTGAGGATTTGGATAGTGCACTGAAAGAGGCTTTTGAACATGATGGCCCAGTGATTGTGGATGTGGTAACGGCAAAACAAGAGCTTTCAATGCCTCCTGAGATTAAATTTGAACAGGCAAAAGGTTTTAGCCTGTATATGATGAAAGCGATTATTAATGGTAGAGGTGATGAAATTGTTCAACTAGCCAAAACCAATTGGTTACGTTAATCGCCTATCTGCAATCCGAATTATTTAGAGTATTAATTGAAGATAAAAAACCCTATCAACGTAAGCTGATAGGGTTTTTATTATTGCGCTTTTTCTGTTAAACAGAAGTTTTCAATTAATTGCCCCATTAATTCACGAGTCGGTTCAATAAATGATGTATCAATAAATTCATCAGGTTGATGGGCTTGTTCAATCGAGCCTGGACCTAATACTAAGGTCGGGCAGAGATCTTGAATAAATGGCGCTTCAGTACAGTAGTTCACCGTTTGCGCTTTCTCGCCTAATAACTTTTCAATGACAGCAACCATTTTATGATCGGTTGGACATTCATAACCAGGAATAGGATCGTGTAGCGCTTCAACATTTAAGCGCCCCGGCCAACGTGCTTTTACGGGAGCTAATGTTTCGTGTAGTAAATCATCTAAATCTTGCAATGTAAGCCCAGGTAATGGGCGAATATCCATATGAAGTTCGCAGCAAGCACAAATTCGATTTGCCGCATCACCGCCATTAATATAACCAAAGTTCATGGTGGGATAAGGGATAATAAATGCAGGATTGTTATAGCGCGTTTTTAGCGTATCGCGCAGTGTACTAAGGTGAGTAATGGATTCATGCATTAGCTCAATCGCATTCACGCCTTTTTCTGGATCGCTAGAATGTCCTGATTGCCCCGTAATACGTATCGCATTTGATAAATGTCCTTTATGAGCACGAATAGGTTTTAGGGATGTCGGTTCGCCAATAATGGCAAAATCAGGGCGGATTGTCGTATTAGCAGCAAAATAACGTGCGCCTGCCATAGAGGTTTCTTCATCTGCGGTGGCGAGAATATAAAGAGGGTGAGTTAACGCCTTAGTATCTACATCTCGCAATGCATCAAGAATAAAAGCAAAAAAGCCTTTCATATCCGCAGTGCCTAAGCCGTATAACTTATTTTCTTTTTCTGTCAGTGTAAAAGGATCTTGTGTCCAACGACCTTCATCAAATGGCACAGTGTCAGTGTGACCACAAAGTAATAACCCGCCTTTCCCTGTTCCTAATGTTGCTAAAAGGTTAAATTTTCCTCTAGTTTCAGGTACAGGTTGAATTTCAATGGAAAAGCCTAATGTTTCCAACCAATTAGCAAGCAAATTAATCAGTGATTCGTTGCTTTGATCGTTCTTAGCATCTGTAGCACTGATAGAGGGTGTTGCAATTAATTGACGATAAATCTCAATAAATGTAGGTAATTTAATATTCACTGTTGACAGCCTTTCTTCATAATAGTATCAATATTCATGCACTTTTTTTGAATAAAAATACATTAATCGGTTTGTGTTCATAGTACAAGGTAAGAATGACATGTTAAATACTCTGATTGTAGGAGCAAGTGGTTACACTGGCGCTGAATTAGCCGCCTATCTTCAGCAGCATCCCCATGTGAATTTGAGCAGACTGATGGTATCAGCTCAAAGTGCAGATGCAGGAAAGTGCTTTTCTGAACTTCATCCTCAATATCGTGGCTTAGTGGATCTCCCTTTAGAGCCAATGGTTGATGTTGTTAAAGCGGCTGAGAATATTGATATCGTTTTTTTAGCAACAGCCCATGAAGTCAGCCATGACATTGCCCCGATTTTTTTAGAGCAAGGTTGTGTGGTGTTCGACCTATCGGGTGCTTATCGAGTGCAAAACGAGCATTTTTATCAACAATACTATGGATTCGAGCATAAGAATACAGATTGGTTATCACAAGCAGTTTATGGATTAGCTGAATGGAATGCTGACATTATCAGTCAGGCGCAATTAATTGCTGTGCCGGGCTGTTATCCAACGGTATCTCAGTTGTCATTAAAACCCTTAGTGGAAGCGGGACTGTTAGATACCGCGCAATGGCCAGTCATTAATGCCACCAGCGGTGTAAGTGGCGCGGGTAGAAAAGCCTCTTTAACCAGCAGTTTTTGTGAAGTGAGTTTGCAACCTTATGGTGTATTTACTCATCGTCATCAACCTGAAATTGCAACACATCTGGGCATTGATGTGATTTTCACCCCCCATTTAGGTAATTTTGCCAGAGGGATCTTAGCCACTATCACCTGTAAGTTAAAAGCAGGCGTGACACAAGAGGAAGTCAGACAAGTCTTTGACGAAGCTTATCAAGATAAGCCATTAGTGCGTGTTTATGACAAAGGATTACCCGCATTAAAAGCCGTAGTAGGAACGGCTTTTTGTGATATCGGGTTTGCTCAACAAGGTGAACATCTAATTGTGGTGGGTGTTGAAGATAACTTGTTAAAAGGGGCCGCAGCGCAGGCGGTGCAGTGTATGAATATTCGGTTTGGCTTCGCTGAAACCGAATCACTTATTTAAATAATGAGTAGGGAAGTTTCATGGAACCATTAATTATCAAACTGGGTGGTGTACTCCTTGATAACGAAGAAGCGCTAACACGTTTTTTCACCGCATTACAACAATATCGTTCAACACACTCTCGTCCTTTGGTCATCGTACATGGTGGTGGCTGTTTGGTGGATGAATTGATGGGTAAATTGCAATTACCTGTCGTGAAAAAGCAAGGCCTGCGTGTTACACCCGCTGATCAGATAGACATCATTACAGGAGCACTGGCCGGAAGTGCCAATAAGACCTTGTTATCGTGGGCAACCCAATTTGGGCTTAATGGTGTAGGGCTTTCTTTGGGGGATGGGCAATTAGTGAAAGTCACTCAAATCAATGAAGAATTAGGTCATGTAGGGGATGCAACTCCAGGCTCTCCTAATTTACTTAATTTATTACTGGATGCGGGCTATCTACCTATTATCAGCTCTATCGGTATGACTGAGAAAGGTGAGCTGATGAATGTCAATGCAGATCAAGCCGCAACCGCTATCGCAGAAACGTTGGGAGCTGATTTAGTGTTGCTTTCAGACGTTAGTGGCATTTTAGATGGTAAAGGCCAGAAGATAGCAGAGATGTCAGCCGAAAAAGCACAGACATTAATTGACCAAGGCATTATCACTGACGGCATGATTGTGAAAGTAAATGCAGCGTTAGAAGCCGCCAAAACACTCGGTCGACCCGTTGAAATTGCAAGTTGGCGCCATGCTGAAAAACTAACCGCACTGTTTAATGGTGTTGCAGTAGGAACCCGTATTTTAGTTTAAAAATGTTTCTAGAAATCTTATCGCTATTTGATAGTTGGCAGAATTTAAACAAATTGGAAATTGAAGGTTATCACTATGACTAAAGGTATTAAAAAAATCGTACTAGCATACTCAGGCGGATTAGATACTTCGGCGATCATTCCTTGGTTAAAAGAACATTACGATAACTGTGAAGTTGTCGCTTTTGTTGCAGATGTTGGCCAAAGCCGTGATGATTTAGTTGGCGTAGAACAAAAAGCATTAGCATCTGGTGCTTCTGAGTGTCATATCATCGATTTACGTGAAGAGTTTATCAAAGATTATGTTTACCCAGTATTAAAAACAGGTGCTTTATATGAAGGTAGCTACTTATTAGGTACTTCGATGGCGCGTCCTGTTATTGCTAAAGCACAAGTTGAATTGGCATTAAAATTAGGTGCTGATGCTGTTGCTCATGGTGCAACAGGTAAAGGTAACGATCAAGTTCGTTTTGAAAGCACCTATGCAGCTCTTGCTCCACAACTAAAAGTCGTCGCACCTTGGAGAGAGTGGGATTTACGTTCTCGTGAAGCACTGCTGGATTATCTGAAAGTCCGTAATATTCCCACTACTGCTACACTTGAGAAAATTTATAGCCGTGATGAAAACGCATGGCATATTTCAACGGAAGGAGGGGTATTAGAAAGTCCATGGAATGCATCAAATGAAGATTGTTGGGCATGGACAGTTGATCCTAAGAAAGCCCCAGAAACACCAGAATTAGTGACTGTTACGGTAAAAGCAGGTGAGGTTGTTGCTGTAAACGGTAAAACACAATCACCTTTTGAATGTTTAGATACATTAAATGCATTAGGTGTTAAACACGGTGTCGGACGTATTGATATTGTTGAAAATCGGTTAGTGGGAATGAAGTCTCGTGGTTGTTATGAAACACCGGGGGGCACCATTATGATGGCTGCACTGCGTGGTGTAGAGCAACTGGTTCTTGATAGGGATGCGTTTAAATGGCGTCAGCAATTGGGCTTAGAGATGTCTTATGTAGCCTATGATGGTCGTTGGTTTACGCCAATCCGTGCTTCACTACAAGCAGCTGCAGAATCACTGGCAAAAGAGGTGAATGGTGAAGTGGTTTTAGAGCTTTATAAAGGTCATGTGAATGCTATTCAGAAGAAATCAGACAATAGTTTATATTCTGAAGAATTTGCAACATTTGGTGAAGATGAGGTTTACGATCACAGCCATGCTGAAGGGTTTATCCGTTTATATTCCCTACCATCCCGTATTCGTGCATTGAGCAAGAAATAACGTAAGGCAATAGAGTGATGCCAAGATGAGATGCATCACTCTCACTTTTTAATTACACAGAATAAATACAGGAAGCGATTATGGCACTCTGGGGTGGACGTTTTAGTCAGGAAGCTGATCAACGGTTTAAACAATTCAATGATTCACTGCGGTTTGATTTTCGACTGGCACAACAGGATATCTTTGGCTCAGTAGCTTGGTCTAAAGCGTTAGTCACAGTTGGTGTATTGTCGCAAGATGAACAAGCGCAACTTGAGCAAGCTTTAAATGAGTTATCAGAAGAAGTCATTGCGAATCCGCACTCTATTTTACAAAGTGATGCAGAAGATATTCATAGCTGGGTTGAAAGTAAGCTTATTGCTAAAGTGGGTGATTTAGGTAAAAAATTACATACGGGCCGTAGTCGTAATGATCAGGTCGCAACAGACTTAAAATTATGGTGCAAAGAAGAGGTTATTCATCTTCGCCAAGCAATTGTTGAGCTACAAAAAGCATTAGTTATTACCGCAGAACAAAATCAAAATGCTGTGATGCCGGGTTATACCCATTTACAACGCGCTCAACCAGTCACATTTGCACACTGGTGTTTGGCCTACAATGAAATGTTAGCCAGAGATGAAAGTCGTTTAGCTGATGCTTTGAAGCGTTTAGATATCAGCCCATTAGGTTGTGGGGCTTTGGCAGGAACGGCTTATGATATCGATCGTGAACAATTAGCGGGATGGTTAGGTTTTGCGAGTGCGACTCACAATAGCTTAGATAGCGTATCCGATCGTGATCATGTATTAGAGCTATTATCTTCAGCCGCTATTGGCATGGTGCACTTATCTCGTTTTGCAGAAGATCTTATATTCTTTAATAGTGGTGAAGCGGGTTTTATTGAATTATCAGATAAAGTGACTTCTGGCTCATCATTAATGCCACAAAAGAAAAACCCAGATGCGCTTGAGCTTATTCGCGGGAAATGTGGACGTGTTCAAGGTGCACTAACGGGTATGATGATGACCTTAAAAGGTCTACCTTTGGCTTACAATAAAGATATGCAAGAAGATAAAGAAGGTCTATTTGACGCGATCGATACATGGTCTGATTGTTTGCATATGGCAACACTTGTCCTTGATGGTATTCAAATTCGTCGTCCTCGTTGTGAAGAAGCAGCTAAACAAGGTTATGCGAATGCGACTGAGCTGGCTGATTATCTTGTTGCTAAAGGCGTGCCATTTCGTGAAGCGCACCATATTGTGGGTGAAGTAGTTGTCTGTGCGATTGAGCAAGGTAAAGCGATTGAAGAGCTACCTCTTTCTGAATTACAGATGTTTAACGATAAAATCATGATTGATGTGTACGATATTTTATCGCTTCAATCTTGTTTAGATAAACGTCTTGCAAAGGGGGGAGTTTCTCAAAAGCAGGTCGCTTATGCGATAGCAAAAGCCAAAGAAGCTTTAAATATGGATAAATAAGAAAAAAATCTCTCTAAGATAACTTACTGTTATTCCAAAAGAACAGAGTCAATTTTACTCTGTTCTTTTATTTTTAATTGCCGATAATATCGAAATTAATTATTTTGTTTGAAGTCTTTATTAAGAAAATACCAAAAAAGAGAGACAGAATAACATTCGACTGATAGAAAAATTTATCAGTTGATATATTATCTATAGACATTAACTATCAGCAATAAATGTAGGATCTGCAATGAATATCCGTGACTTGGAATATCTGGTAGCTCTAGCTGAGCATAAACATTTTCGTCGGGCGGCAGATTCTTGCCATGTGAGTCAGCCAACATTAAGTGGGCAAATTCGTAAGCTTGAAGATGAACTTGGTGTGATGTTACTTGAAAGAACTAGCCGTAAAGTTCTGTTTACTCAACAAGGTTTATTGCTGGTGGATCAAGCGAAAACGATCCTACGTGAAGTCAAAGTGTTACAAGAAATGGCTTCATTGCAAGGTGAAAGTATGGCTGGACCTTTACATATTGGGCTTATCCCTACTGTTGGACCTTATTTATTGCCTCATATTATTCCTGAATTGCATAAAAACTATCCTAAGTTAGAGATGTACCTTCATGAAGCACAAACACATAACTTATTAGCCCAATTAGATAGTGGGAAGCTCGATTGTGCAATTTTAGCAATGGTAAAAGAGAGTGCTCCATTTATTGAAGTACCACTATTTGAAGAGCCGATGAAGTTAGCAATTTATGAAGGGCACCCATGGCATGAACGAGAGTCTGTACCTATGGGGGACTTAGCTGGTCAGCGTTTATTGATGTTAGAAGATGGGCACTGTTTACGCGATCAAGCGCTTGGTTTTTGCTTTCAGGCAGGTGCAAAAGAAGATACTCATTTCAGAGCCACCAGTTTAGAAACGTTACGTAATATGGTCGCTGCAGGTAGCGGAATAACCCTATTACCTGATTTATCTGTACCTCAAGAACAAAAACGTGATGGGGTTTGTTATCTAGAATGTACAGATCCCAATCCATCACGTTCTATTATTTTAGTTTATCGTCCCGGATCGCCTTTGCGTAATCGTTATGAACAACTTGCAGAGACAATCCGTGAACATATGACCGCCTTTTATGCAAAAAAACAAAGTACATTAAAATAAGCGGTTTAAACCATTCAGTGCAGCAACACGATAGGCTTCTGCCATTGTTGGATAGTTGAAGGTTGTATTAACGAAATACTCGATAGTATTGCCTTCACCTTTTTGTTCCATAATTGCTTGACCAATGTGAATAATTTCTGCTGCACGTTCACCAAAGCAGTGAATACCTAAAATTTGCTTAGTTTCACGGTGGAAGAGAATTTTTAAACTCCCTACATTCATACCTGCTATTTGTGCTCTTGCTAGATGTTTAAATTGAGAACGACCCACTTCATAAGGAATTTTCATTGCAGTGAGTTGTTGCTCTGTTTTACCAACAGAACTAATTTCAGGAATAGTGTAGATCCCGGTTGGGATATCTTCGATTAAATGTGTTTCTGATTTTCCCGCTGTAATTGCTAAAGCAGCAATACGACCTTGATCATAAGCTGCTGATGCTAAACTTGGATAACCAATAACATCACCTACCGCATAAATATGTTCACAACTGGTTTGGTAATGCGCGTTAACAGAAACGAGTCCACGGCTATCTGTTTTAATACCCACATTTTCTAAACCCAGCGAATCTGTGTTTCCTGTTCGACCATTTGCATAGAGTAGGCAATCTGCTTTGACTTTTTTACCTGATTTTAGGTGAACAATAACACCATCATCAACACCTTCAATACTTTCGTATTCTTCATTATGACGAATCACAATACCGTTATTCCAGAAGTGATAAGAAAGAGCATCAGACATCTCTTGATCAAGGAAAGACAATAGATGGTCACGTGTATTGATTAAGTCTACTTTTACTCTTAACCCTCTAAAAATAGAAGCATATTCACAACCAATGACACCGGCGCCATAAATAATGACATGGTGAGGCTCATGCTCTAAATCAAGTATGGTGTCACTGTTATAAATACGAGAATGAGAGAAATCGACATCAGGCGGACAATAAGGACGCGACCCTGTTGCAATAATAAAATTATCTGCTGAAAGAATATCGCAAGTACCATCAGGGTAACGTACGCTGATCCTATTTTCATCAATAAATGCGGCTTCACCAGAATACATTGTACAATTATTGCGCTCATAGAAGCCTTGGCGCATTTTAGTCTGCTGGCTAATCACGGTGCTAGCTTGACGAAGTATTTGAGAAAAAGAGGAGTTAATAAGACGAGACTGGTCGCTATAAAGGGGATTTTGATTAAATTCGATAATGCGGCTTACCGCATGGCGTAGGGCTTTGGAGGGGATCGTGCCCCAATGAGTACAGCCACCACCGACTTTGTTATAACGTTCTATAACTGCGACGCGTTTTCCTTGTTTAACCAGCCCCATGGCCGCGCCTTCACCGCCAGGACCTGAACCGATAACAATGGCATCGAAATGAGAATGTTGCATAAGAAGAGACCTGTTTTATACAAACCGACAACGCTATATTAACATTAGAATGAATAATAGCCCAATTGACATTAAGGGCATTAGTCACACTTTGTTGAGTTTTTATGAGAATGTGCCTTTAGAGATGATTGCACGCACTGCTTTTTTAACAAAGTTTGATATATTGAGCATAAACCAAATTAGGATTATCAGGATTTCTGTGAGTAATAATATTGGCATCAGAGCTAAACAAAAAGAAAAAACCCGTCGCTCTTTAATAGAGGCTGCTTTTAGCCAACTCAGTGCTGAGCGTAGCTTTACCAGTTTAAGCTTACGAGAAGTAGCAAGAGAAGCGGGTATTGCACCTACCTCATTTTATCGTCATTTTAAAGATGTGGATGAACTTGGGCTGACAATGGTTGATGAAAGTGGATTGATGTTACGCCAACTGATGCGACAAGCACGTCAACGCATTGCGAAAGGAGGCAGTGTTATCAGAACATCAGTAGCGACTTTTATGGAATTCATTGGCAATAATCCTAATGCGTTTCGATTATTATTACGTGAGCGTTCTGGGACTTCGGCGGAATTTCGTGCCGCAGTCGCACGAGAGATCCAACATTTTATTGCAGAACTGGCAGACTATCTTGAGCAAGAGAGTCATATGCCACGTTATTTTACAGAAATGCAATCTGAAGCAATGGTCACTATTGTATTTAGTGCAGGCGCAGAAGCACTGGATATTGATATTGAAAAGCGTCAACAATTAGAAGAAAGATTAGTTTTACAACTGCGTATGATTGCTAAAGGTGCTTATTATTGGTATCGACGTGAGCAAGAGACGCAAACACCTCTACAAGATAACCCAGACATAAAGAAAAAAACGCATCAGAAAGGAGACAAATGATGGAACAAAATCGCTGTGAAAAAAGCACGCTATTACTTGCCACAGTCATTGGTGTCGCTTTACATGGTACTTATTCGAGTTTTTTTAATTCATTTATTGAGACGTGGTCAATTTTCCCACTCATCAGTTTAATTTTGGCCGTTTACTGTTTGTATCAGCGCTATTTAAATCAACCTATGACCGATGGTATGCCTAAGCTGATTTTTTCATTCTTTTTATTAGGTCTATTCGGTTATAACGCTTACACCAGAACCGTTAACCCTGAATGGGGTTCAAACTTTTTCTCTTCTGTTTGTATTGTTATTGTTGCGTTGTGGATTTATCGTCAATTTAAACAGCGCCAACGCTTACGCCTACAGGCTGAAGAAGCTGAAAGAGCATCACAAGCAGAACAGTACTAGTTTGTACTTATCTCTTTGTTGTAAACACAGCGAAATTTTGACACCAGCAAGTTATCTTGCTGGTGTTTTTGTTTTTATTCGCGTTATTAAAGAATTTTTTACTCTAAGAAGAGAAATAAGCCGTTATCTTTTTTCTAATAACACACCACATTCCATATGGTGGGTGTATGGGAATTGATCGAATAAAGCTAACCTACTGATTTTATGTGTTTTAATTAAAATCTCTAAATTTTGGCACAATGTTTCTGGGTTACAAGAAATGTATAAAATGCGAGGGTAAGTTTTAACCAGCTCTACAGTTTTCTCATCTAAACCACTGCGAGGTGGGTCGACAAAAATGGTTTCACATTGGTAATCTTTTAAATCAACCCCTTCTAGACGCTTAAATTCTCTTACCCCATTCATTGCTTGCGTAAAATCCTCCGCAGACATACGAATAATTTTTACATTATCAATATGATTCATCGCAATATTGTATTGCGCCGCCTGAACAGATGGTTTTGCAATTTCTGTTGCCAGCACACGCTCAAAATTACGCGCAAGCGCTAATGAAAAGTTACCATTACCACAATACAATTCAAGCAGGTCACCTTTCGCGTTTTCTGTTGCCTTTAATGCCCATTCCAACATTTTAATATTGACCTGAGCATTAGGTTGCGTGAAGCTATTTTCAACTTGGCGATAAATCATCTCTTTACCAGCGACAGGTAACACTTCATCAATAAAATCGTTATCGAGCATAATTTTTGTTTTATATGCACGACCGATTAACTGCACATCAAAGCCTTGGGTAATTAAGGTCTGGCGTAATGCTTGAGCTTCTTGTTGCCAAGCTTCATCCAATTTCTTGTGATAAAGCAATGAGACAATAATTTTATTACTCAATGTCGAAAGATAATCGATTTGAAACAATTTTTGTCTCAATGTTGGTTTATTTTTGATTTCTGCTAACAAGGCAACCATCATTTTATTAATCAGTTGACTGGCAACTGGAAAGTGGTCAACACGAATACGCTGCTTAGTTTCTTGGTCAAACATAATATGATAAAGCGTGTCTTGCTCATGCCAGATGCGGAATTCCGCACGCATACGATAATGCTGTTCTGGTGATGAAAAAACCTCAGCGTCAGGCGCATTAAAAGGTGCCATCATCGTTTGTAGACGTTGTGTTTTTTCATTCAGTTGAGACTGATATGTTTGCGTTGGTAATGAATTCTGCATGGTATCTCGCCTTGTTTTTGGCAGTAATAAAGTTAAGCGAGCGAAATTGTAGAGATCCTCATGAAGATGTCCAGTATTCTTCATGTTCAATTTCTGGACTCAATGGAATTGAAATCGTAGCATAGTTATTCGGTCTCCTTATGGGAGTGAAAAGGGAATCTGGTGCAAAGCCAGAACTGACGCGCAGCGGTAATAGGATCAAGGATAATAAAAGACACTACGAACACATTAATAAGTGCAGTGGGAAGTCATTATCTTAAATACATAATTCTGTTTATTTAACCTAGAGTCCGAAGACCTGCCGAAGACCTGTCGCATCTTAAATTAAATACGCGTTTTATTTAATTTTGGCGGCATCCTGCTACTTATTCTGTTGGATGCAGATTTTCATGAATAATAAAAAAGTTTTCTTTATTTCAAGTATAGCTTCGAGTGTGGCTTTGAGTGTAATGGTGAGTAGTTTTGGTGTGTTTGCTAATAACAGCGATACATTGAGTGTGACAGCAAACCGCTTTCAAGAGCCGAACTCTTCTATTTTAGCGCCTATCACCGTTGTTGAACGTGAACAGATTGATCGCTGGCAGAGTAATAGTGTGATTGATGTATTACGCAGAATGCCGGGTATTGATGTGGGGCAAAACGGTGGAATAGGGCAAATGAGCTCTATTTATGTACGTGGCGCAGAATCTCGACATGTACTGATCTTAGTGGATGGTGTGCGTTTAAATCAGGCTAATGTGTCTGGTAGCTCTGATATTAGCCAAATTCCCCTTTCTCTTGTTCAACGTATTGAATATATAAGAGGGCCTCGTTCTTCTGTTTATGGTTCAGATGCGATTGGTGGTGTGATTAATATCCTGACAGAAAGAAAAACGGAAGGAGGAACGCTTAATGCCACAATGGGCTCTCATGGTTATCAAGAATATGATGGTTCTGTAAAACAGAAAGTCGGAGATAGAACAACATTAACGGTAGCGGGCAGTTATCTCTATACCAAAGGCTATGATGTAGAAGCAAATGGGAATACAGGAGGCCACCCGCAACCTGATCGCGATGGATTTATGAATAAATCGTTGTGGTTAGGGGTTAATCACGATATTAACGATGGCGTTTCTTTATATGCACGTGCTTATGGTTTTGATAATCGTACCGCTTATGATGCTTATTATGACAGTTATAACGATATCTTAACGGATACAAGAGCACTATTTAGTCGCACCTATGATGGCGGTGTGAAGTTCCATCGTGATAACTACTCTTCTTCTTTAAATACCAGTTATAACTACACTAAAGATTATGACTATGATCCTCGTTATGGTCGTTATGGTAAAGGAAGCCGTTTTACCAACTCTGAACAATATAATGTGCAGTGGGGAAATCACCTTTTATTAGAAAATGGCAGTGTAGGTGGGGGTGTTGATTGGCAACGTCAATCTATTAAAGCGGGTTCTAACGGGTTTCCTAATAAAGAGCATTTCGATAATACCGGCTTATATCTAACAGGACAGCAAAAGTTAGGCGAGATTATTGCTGAAGCTTCTGTGCGTTCTGATAAGCACTCGGAATATGGTTGGCATACTACTTGGCAAACTAACATTGGATGGGAGTTTGTCGATGGCTATCGTGTGATTGGTGGTTATGGTACGGCATTTAAAGCACCCACATTAACGCAACTTTATAGTGAGTGGGGAAGTAACCCTGATTTACAGCCTGAAAAAAGTAAACAGTGGGAAGGTGGTTTTGAAGGACTGACTGGCCCTTTAGAATGGCGAATCACTGCGTATCGTAATTATGTCGACTCATTGATCCAAGGCGAATCGAATTATCCATACCGTAATTACAATGTGGGCAAAGCGTTAATTAAAGGTGTGGAGTTTACAGGTGAAATGGATACATGGGTTTTCCATCACACCTTTAACCTTCAATATATAGATGCAAGAAATAAAGAAACACATCAACGTCTTGATCGTCGTGCGCGTCAACAGTTGAAATATCAACTTGATTGGCAAGTTGAGAAACTCGATATGGGAGTGACTTACCAATATATTGGTCAGCGCACGGATAAAGATTACGGGACTTATGAAAATGTTTCTTTAGGTGGTGTGAGTCTTTGGGACTTAACTGCGTCATATCCTATTACATCACATCTCTCAATTCGTGGTAGAATAGCCAACCTGTTTGATAAAGATTATGAGACAGCTTATGGCTATCGTACGCCAGGACGAGAATACTTCCTCACAGGAAGTTACAACTTCTGATGCACAACTTACCGCTAACCCTACTGTATTAGTTTTTGATTCAGGGGTTGGCGGTTTATCTGTTTATCGTGAGATCCGTGAAAAATTACCGGATGCTCACTATATCTATGTTTTTGATAATGAAGCTTTCCCTTATGGTGAAAAATCACAAGAATTCATTATTGACCGTGTTGTTCATATCATTAGCGCGGTTGCCGAGAAACATGATCTCGCGGCAATTGTAATTGCCTGTAATACGGCAAGTACAGTAAGCCTTCCCGCGTTACGGGCAAAATTTACTGATATTCCTATTGTAGGTGTAGTGCCGGCTATCAAACCCGCAGCTAAATTGACTTGCAATGGCGTGGTTGGATTATTAGCAACAAGAGCAACGGTAAAACGACCTTATACCCATGAATTGATTGAACGTTTTGCGACTGATTGCAAAGTTCATTCTTTAGGTTCGGCAGAGCTGGTGGAACTTGCAGAAAAGAAACTTCATGGTGAAAGCGTTTCTTTAGATGAACTGCGCAAAGTTCTTGCACCTTGGTTAAAAATGAAAGAGCCACCAGATACTGTCGTATTAGGTTGCACTCATTTCCCTTTATTAGCAGATGAGCTTCTTTCTATTTTACCTGATGGCACACGAATTATTGATTCTGGTGCTGCAATTGCACGAAGAACTGCGTGGCTGGTCGTAAATCAAGCGAAAATTAAAGGTTCAAATGAAATTAGCTTCGCTTATTGCCTAAAAGAAGATGAGAATAGCGAATTACTAAAACCTGTTTTAGCGAACTTTGGTTTCAAATCGCTCAGAAAATTGGCACTTTAAGTGCAATTTGATGGAAAATTCAACGGTCAGTAAAAAAAATCAAAAAAAGTGTTGCCAGCTTCACAAAACTCCCTATAATGCGCCCTCGTTGTCACGGCAAACCACACTAAGTGAGTTGGTTGAGATAACGAAGAAAAAAGTGTGAAGCCTTGAAAATAAACGCTTGACACGAAATGAGGAAGATGTAGAATGCACCTCCTCGCAACAACGCAGAAGACCGGAAACGGCAGCGAATGTTGCACTGCTCTTTAACAAATTATCAGACAATCTGTGTGGGCACTCGCAGAGACGATATCTTCTAAAATATTAGATGTATCAAGTCTTGAAGAGTGAACAACAAAAGTAAATTCATTTATGAATAGCTAAGTTTTCGATTTCTTTGAGCATCAAACACTTTTAATTGAAGAGTTTGATCATGGCTCAGATTGAACGCTGGCGGCAGGCCTAACACATGCAAGTCGAGCGGTAACAGGAGAAAGCTTGCTTTCTTGCTGACGAGCGGCGGACGGGTGAGTAATGTATGGGGATCTGCCCGATAGAGGGGGATAACTACTGGAAACGGTGGCTAATACCGCATGACGTCTACGGACCAAAGCAGGGGCTCTTCGGACCTTGCGCTATCGGATGAACCCATATGGGATTAGCTAGTAGGTGAGGTAATGGCTCACCTAGGCGACGATCTCTAGCTGGTCTGAGAGGATGATCAGCCACACTGGGACTGAGACACGGCCCAGACTCCTACGGGAGGCAGCAGTGGGGAATATTGCACAATGGGCGCAAGCCTGATGCAGCCATGCCGCGTGTATGAAGAAGGCCTTAGGGTTGTAAAGTACTTTCAGCGGGGAGGAAGGTGATAAAGTTAATACCTTTATCAATTGACGTTACCCGCAGAAGAAGCACCGGCTAACTCCGTGCCAGCAGCCGCGGTAATACGGAGGGTGCAAGCGTTAATCGGAATTACTGGGCGTAAAGCGCACGCAGGCGGTCAATTAAGTCAGATGTGAAAGCCCCGAGCTTAACTTGGGAATTGCATCTGAAACTGGTTGGCTAGAGTCTTGTAGAGGGGGGTAGAATTCCACGTGTAGCGGTGAAATGCGTAGAGATGTGGAGGAATACCGGTGGCGAAGGCGGCCCCCTGGACAAAGACTGACGCTCAGGTGCGAAAGCGTGGGGAGCAAACAGGATTAGATACCCTGGTAGTCCACGCTGTAAACGATGTCGATTTAGAGGTTGTGGTCTTGAACCGTGGCTTCTGGAGCTAACGCGTTAAATCGACCGCCTGGGGAGTACGGCCGCAAGGTTAAAACTCAAATGAATTGACGGGGGCCCGCACAAGCGGTGGAGCATGTGGTTTAATTCGATGCAACGCGAAGAACCTTACCTACTCTTGACATCCAGCGAATCCTTTAGAGATAGAGGAGTGCCTTCGGGAACGCTGAGACAGGTGCTGCATGGCTGTCGTCAGCTCGTGTTGTGAAATGTTGGGTTAAGTCCCGCAACGAGCGCAACCCTTATCCTTTGTTGCCAGCGCGTAATGGCGGGAACTCAAAGGAGACTGCCGGTGATAAACCGGAGGAAGGTGGGGATGACGTCAAGTCATCATGGCCCTTACGAGTAGGGCTACACACGTGCTACAATGGCAGATACAAAGAGAAGCGACCTCGCGAGAGCAAGCGGAACTCATAAAGTCTGTCGTAGTCCGGATTGGAGTCTGCAACTCGACTCCATGAAGTCGGAATCGCTAGTAATCGTAGATCAGAATGCTACGGTGAATACGTTCCCGGGCCTTGTACACACCGCCCGTCACACCATGGGAGTGGGTTGCAAAAGAAGTAGGTAGCTTAACCTTCGGGAGGGCGCTTACCACTTTGTGATTCATGACTGGGGTGAAGTCGTAACAAGGTAACCGTAGGGGAACCTGCGGTTGGATCACCTCCTTACCTAAGAGATACGTGTTATGTGCAGTGCTCACACAGATTGTCTGATGAAGAA